>JANXUW010000404.1 GCA_025351985.1 Pseudolysobacter sp. | reverse complement strand
GTCGCGTCATCAGGCCGCGCGGTGAAAAGTGCAGGCGATTCATGCGTTGTGTCCCAACGTTTGCCGGCGCTGCATATGCTTCGCGGCGCAGGCGCATGCACCAAGGTGGAATTGATCGAGCGGGTTCGACATGGTAATTCTCGATGCAGTTGCCGCGGCGTGTCAGGCAGCCAGTTTATCGTACTGCCGCGGCGTCGATGCATCGGGTTTTCCGCCGCGCGGCATGAGCATATCGCCGCGGATAAAACGCAGGAACAGTGAGTCTTATGTCAGCATCGGAAAAATCTGTGTCGCCGCATGCGCAAGCGCCCGCGTCGACACCATCAACATCGTCGGCAAGCTCCACGAACAGCATCGCGGCGATCAGTTTTGTCGTGCTGTGGAGCACGGGTTATCTCGCCGGCAAACTTGCGCTGGCGCATGGCGCACCGTTCACGTTGCTGGTCATTCGTTTCGGTTCGGCGGCGCTGATCTTTGCCGCGCTGGCGTTGTTCGCGCGACTGCCGTGGCCGTCGTTGCGCGAGACGTTGCACAGTGCCGTGGTCGGATTGTTTTCGCTCGCGCTGCAATTCGGCGGCGTGTATGCCGGCATCAAACTCGGTGCGAGCGCGGGCGCCGCGGCGCTGGTGATCGGCATCATGCCGCTGGGCGTGGCGTTGCTCGCGCGTGCGCTCGGCGATGCGGTGAGCAAGGCGCAATGGCTCGGATTTGTGCTCGGCCTCGCCGGCGTGTTGCTGGTGGTCGCCGACCGAGTGGATTCGGCGAACGTCGGCAGCATGGCGTACGTCGCGTTGGTCATCGGATTGTTCGGCATCTGCATCGGTACGCTGTATCAGAAACGGCACGGCTCGAACGTCGATTTGCGCATCGGTCTGTGCATCCAGCATCTGGTCGCGGTGCTGTTGTTGCTGCCGCTGGCGTGGTGGTGGGAACATTTCGAGTTCGACGGCAGCACGGCGTTTTATCTCGCCAGCGCATGGCTCGTACTGGTGAATTCGGTAGCGACGTTCGCGTTGTTGTTTGTGCTGCTGCGGCGTGGTGCAGCAACGGCGGTGGCGGCGTTGTTTTATCTCGTGCCGCCGGTCACCGCGGTGATGAGTTTTGTGTTCCTCGGCGAGCACATGTCGTTGCTCAAACTCGCGGGATTCGCGCTTGCGGCCATAGGCGTTTATCTCGGAACACGCCGCTGAAGTGGTCACAAAAACTACTGCGCTCGGTATTTTGCACGAGGGCGGTGCTCGGAATCCTCATGTACTCAATGTACATTCCGGTTCCTCCGCTCCGTCCTCGCACAAACTCCCTTCGCTCGCTACGTTTTTGAGACCACTTCTAAAGGCTTTCGCAGCGGACTTGAAGATCCTCAGCGGCCCCACCAGGCGCCCGGAAAATAAACCCCTGGCGCGGGTCGTTCGCGGAATACCTCGTGGCGGAAGCGGAATAATTCGGCGGGCCTTCCACCGGTAGCGTGATCGAGTTGTCCGGTGCCTTCGACGAGGCCGGCGCTTTCGACCAGCCGACGAAAATTCTGCTTGTGCAACCGGTTGCCGGCCAGCGCTTCGACCACGTGCAAAAGTTGCAGCAAGGTAAAACTCGCTGGCAGCAGTTCGAACACCACCGGGCGATATTTGATCTTGCCGCGCAAGCGACCGAGCGCGGTGGCGAGAATGCGCCGGTGATCGAGTGCCATGCCGCGGCCGATCGCGGCTGCGGACAATTCCTGCGTGCCGATATTTTCGCGTGCGGCTTCGATCACGATGCCGGCTTCCCACAATAATTCGTAACGCTCCAGCGTGCGCTCGGGATCCCACGGCGCGGATTCCAGGCCGAAGGTCAGATCGACGCGCTCGCGGCGGCGCTTGTCGCGCCCGGCCCAACGATGCAACGCTGGCGCGAGCACGGCATCGATCAGCGGCGGTCGGCCGCGACGCCAATCTTCCCACGGCAAGTACGCGTAACAATCCTGCCAATGTGCAGCAAAACCATCGGGCAGCGCGTGCTCGCGGACAAGCGCGATGTAGGCGCTCGAAATCACGCGCGGGCCGCCCGCGCGTTCGCACGGATCGCGATATCGATCGCCGAACGTATAAAGTTGCTCGACGTAACCGAGCTGGAATCCGCTTTGCTCGGCGACTCTTTCGCGCACGCCGCGCTCAAGCGTGAGATGCGTTTCCAGATCGAGCGGGCCGCTCGGCAACGCGTCGGCGCCATTCGCATCGCGCACGCTGAGCACGCGCGGAGTCTGCACAGTTACGGCGATGATGACGGCGTCGAGACGCAGCAGAATGGCTTCGGGCATGGCGTCAGGATAATGGTTTCCGCGCGCGCCACGCAGCGTCGGAAGCGTCATCGACGACACGTGTCTCTGCCCATGCGGCACGGCGCCAGCTAGAATCGGGTTTTCCAATGCAAGGTTGGGCCTGCCATGACGCGCAAAATCATTCATTCCGATCACGCCCCGAAAGCCATCGGCCCGTATTCGCAGGCGGTGCGCTGCGGCAACACGGTGTATCTGTCGGGGCAGACGCCGATCGATCCGGCCACCGGCAAACTCGTCGACGGTTCGATCGAGGTGCAGACCACGCGCATTTTCGAGAATCTCAAAGCGGTCGTGACTGCCGCGGGTGGCTCGTTCGATCAGATCGCACGCGTCGGAATCTATCTCACCGACCTCGCCAATTTCGCCGAAGTGAACAAGGTCATGGCGAGTTATTTCAGCGAGCCGTATCCAGCGCGCTCGACCATCGGCGTGGCGCAGTTGCCGCTCGGTTCGCAGGTCGAGATCGACGCGATTCTGGTGCTCGATCAGGCCTGATCGCCGCGAAAATTCGCGCGCGAAACTGCCGTGGCGGTGACGAAAAAAACCAGCACGATTGCCAGCGCCGCTGGCGATCCCGGATTGCTGCCCGTGTCCAGCGTGCCCGGCGTTGGCCCGGCGTTGCAGGCGACGCTGGCGAAACTCGGTATCGAGCGCTTGCAGGATTTGTGGTTCCATCTGCCGCTGCGTTACGAGGATAAAACCCGCATCACCGCGATCGCGGATTTGCGTCCGGGCGATCAGGCGCAGATCGAAGGTCGCGTCGATGCGGTCGAGCGCGGATTTCGTTTTCGCCCGCAATTGCGCGTCGCGATCAGCGACGCGTCGAACCAGACATTGGTGCTGCGGTTTTTTCATTTTCGCGGCGCGCAGGCCGACCAGCTCAAGCCCGGTACGCGAATCCGTTGTTACGGCGAAGTGCGGCACGGCGCGCAGGGTTTCGAGATCGTGCATCCGCAATACGAGCGCCTGCTCGACGACGCGATTAGTGTGGTCGAAGATCGACTCACGCCGATTTATCCGACCACCGAGGGGCTCGGTCACAAGCGCCTTGCCGGCGTGATCGAGCGCGCGCTGAACTTGCTGCCGGACGCGGCGAGTCTTGAATTGATTCCGCCGGAATGGTGCGCCAAATATCAGCTCGGATCGCTGCGTGATGCACTGTTGTTCGTGCATCGCCCACCGCCGGAAGCGAATCTCGCGCAGATCGCGATCGGCGAACATCCGGCGCAACAGCGCCTCGCGTTCGAGGAATTGCTGACGCATCATTTGAGTCTGAAACGCCTGCGCGCGCAGATTCGCCAACGTCGTGCGCCGGTATTGCGTGGCGGCGGTGAACAACGCAGCGCGTTCATCGCGCAACTGCCGTTCGCCTTGACGGGTGCGCAGCAGCGTGTGCTCGAAGAAATCGCGCGCGATCTGGCAAGCGCAAAACCGATGCTGCGGCTGGTGCAGGGCGATGTCGGTTCGGGCAAGACCGTGGTCGCCGCGTTGGCCGCGTTGCATGCGATCGAGGCCGGTGCGCAGGTTGCGCTGGTGGCGCCGACCGAGCTGCTGGCCGAGCAACATCTGCGCAGTTTTTTGCAGTGGTTCACGCCGCTCGGCATCAAGGTGATCTGGCTCGCGGGCAAGGTGCAGGGCCGCGCACGGCGGACGGCACTCGACGCCTTGAAGAGTGACGCCGATATCGTGATCGGCACGCACGCGCTGATGCAGGAAGGCGTCGAGTTTCGCCATCTCGGACTCGCCATCATTGATGAGCAGCATCGCTTCGGCGTGCATCAGCGCATGGCGTTGCGCGACAAAGGCCGTAGTGGCGAAAACATTCCGCATCAACTCGTGCTAACTGCGACGCCGATTCCGCGCACGCTGGCGATGACGGCGTACGCCGATCTCGATGTCTCGGTGATCGACGAATTGCCGCCCGGTCGCACGCCGGTGACGACGGTCGCGATCAGCAACGCGCGGCGCGGCGAAATCGTCGAGCGCATTCGCGCGGCGTGCGCATTGGGCCGCCAGGCGTATTGGGTTTGCACCTTGATCGAGGAGTCCGATGTGCTGGAAGCGCAGGCCGCCGAAGTCAGTCATGCCGAGCTCACGGCGGCACTGCCGGAGTTGCGTGTCGGTCTCGTGCACGGGCGTCTCAAACCCGCCGAAAAACAGGCGGTGATGGTGGCGTTCAAGAACGGCGAACTCGCGTTGTTGATCGCGACCACGGTGATCGAAGTCGGTGTCGATGTGCCGAATGCGAGCCTGATGGTGATCGAGAATGCCGAACGCCTCGGACTGTCGCAACTGCATCAGTTGCGCGGTCGGGTCGGTCGCGGCAGCCAGGCATCGAGTTGCGTCTTGCTGTATCAAATGCCGCTGTCGGGCACGGCGCGGCAACGCCTTGAAGTGATGCGCGAAACCACCGACGGATTTCGTATCGCCGAGAAAGATCTGGAGCTGCGCGGCCCCGGCGAATTGCTCGGCACGCGCCAGACCGGACGCATCGGATTTCGCATCGCCGATCTCGCGCGCGATGCAAAACTGTTGCCGGCGGTGCAGGAGGTCGGCGCCGTGTTGCTCGAAAAATATCCGCAGCAGGCCGAACGTTTGATCACACGTTGGGTCGGCGGCGCCGCACGTTACGCCGGCACGTGACGATGCAATTGCTGGCACGTTTGCGCGCCGGATTGGCCGCGCTGCAATGGCGCGATTTTGCGCTGGCCCAGGCGCCATGTTCGTTCTGCGGACCGAGTATTTTTGTGCGTTTCAATCGCGACGAAACCGGCGTGCGTTGCCTGCGTTGCGCGGCCAGCGCGGTGCATGTCGCGATGGGTTGGGCGTTGCGCGCACAGCGTCTCGATCTTGCGGCAACGGATGCCTGCGAATTTTCCGCGCGCGGCCCGCTGGTGGCCTACCTGCATCGGCATGCACGCAGTTTGAAAGTCTCCGAATATTTCGCCGATCTGCCGTCGGGCGCGATGCGTGATGGCGTGCGCTGCGAAGACATGCAGCGACTCAGTTACGCCGATGCGAGTTTCGATCTCGTCACGCATACCGAAGTGCTGGAGCACGTGCCCGACGATGCGCTGGCGCTGGCCGAGTTGCATCGTGTGCTGCGTCCGGGCGGCCGTCTATTGTTCACGGTGCCGCTGTTCGATAGCGATAGCACGGTCGAGCGCGCGTATTTGCGCGATGGCGTGATCGAACATCGGCTGGCGCCAAGTTATCATCGCGATCCGCTGCGCAGCGGTGAAGGCATACTCGCGTTTCGCGATTACGGCAGCGATATTCTCACGCGTTTGCAAACCGCCGGTTTTGTCGCGCCGAGCCTGTATATCGCGCCGCAAAAAATTCCTTGGATCACAACACCGCGCATCGTCGTGATCGCACAAAAGTAAATTCTTGTCGCGCAACTGCTTGAGGAAACCCGAACAATGAAAC
>JANXUW010000637.1 GCA_025351985.1 Pseudolysobacter sp. | reverse complement strand
TCGGTATGTGTCTGCAGCAGCGCATCGATCAGCTTCTGGCAGATCGCGGTTTCGGTACGGCCCAGCAGATCAGCAGGTGCGGTCATGCCGACGCTGCCATTTGCGGAGTGCGCTCAAGCAGCTCGGCGACTTCGATCTGATGAAACAATATGTCGAGCAACAGCAAAACATCCTCACGGCGCCGGACATCGACCGACATCACCGGCGCTTCGAGGCCGAGCGCGAGCGTTGCGGCATGAAACATTTCCAGGGTCGGATGCGGATGTGTCTCGCTGCGGCCGATGCCGATCACGGCGCGCGCACCGGCCACGGTAGCCTTGAAAGCAGAAAGATACTCGCGCAAATCGGCGATCGGGTCGGGGCGACTGTTGTCGATGAGAATCACCACGCCGAGCGCGCCCTGGCCGAGAATCTGCCACATGAAATCGAAGCGAGCCTGACCCGGCGTACCGTACAGCCGCAGTTTGTCGCCACCGGGCAGCCTGACTTCGCCGTAGTCCAGCGCGGTGGTCGTGGTGGCTTTTCCGCAATTTTCGTGGTCGGTGTTTTCGACATCGGTGCGTACCGGCACGATCTCGCTGATCGCCGCGATCGCCGTGGTCTTGCCGGCGCCCATGCTGCCGGTAAAGATCAGTTTGTATTCGCGCGGTGACATCAGCTGGACGACTGCAAAAATCCGAGCGCGCCGCGGATCGAGCGGAAGATTCCCGCATAGCGGCTCGATGGACGATCGAAGGATGCCGCCGTGGCGGACACTGTCGTGGCACGCGGCGCCGCCGGTCGCACCGTGATCAGATCGCACAATGCGCAGGCGTTGATGAAACCGAGCGCAACTTCACGCGTTTGCGCACTGGCGCTTGCGAGTTCGTCGAGATCGTGCGGTGCGCGCGTGAGCAGCGCGGCCATGCGGAAATGTGCTTGTTCGTGTTTGAGCCGACCAAAATCCGGCCAGCGCCGCAGCGCAAATCTGGCATCGTGCGGCAAGCCGGGCAGCAGACGATCCTGCGTGCCTTGCAGTCCGGCGTGCCACAATAACGACTCGACCGGATACGGATTGATACGATCGTCCGAGAGCAGGCGTTGCGCGTGGTCGCGCGATAAACGGGTGAGTGTCAAATCCGCAGGCGAGCGCAGCAGCTGCGAGATTTCCTCTTCCTCCAGCGGCTGCACGAGCAACCAGACACGCGTTGCGGGTATCACGTGCAGCGTCACATTCGCGCTGTCGATGCGATAGACATCGTTGCTGGCCTGCGCGAACAAATCGTGCATGACCAAGCCGAAGCTCGGCGGCTGAGTACCAACGGAATTCGCACCGATCGCATCGCCTTGTGACAACGCGCTGCTGGCCTGCGCCGCGGATGCCAGCGAAATGGAAACCGAATCGAGCATGGCGATGAAATCCGCGGCGCGAACCGGTGCCGTCAGTACCGACGTACCGCGTATTGGCGCCGCATCCTCGTGTACCAACGAAATGCAGCGTGGATTGCCGTTGCGTTGCGAATATTTCTGCACCAATGACACGAGCGCAGACTCCGGATCGCACAGCGCGACATCCGATTCCATATCGTCGTGAAAATGCCAGTGATCGCGCGTGCGGGCATTGACGATCTGCAGCAGCGATTTGATCAGCAAATCGTCATGCAGCGACAGCCCGATCGTAGTGAGCGTAAGTTCGCGCGGCATCATCGGTCTACCCTCTTGTGCAGCAAGAACGGCAGCGCTGAAATGCGCGACGGACGTGTCGAATTTTTGTCGGGACGAATGGTTTTATGCAGATTACAGGCCGCACGAATCCATTCGCTTGCGAAGAAGCGATTTGAAAAAAACATTCCAACCCCCTGTTACGTTTGCGCTGACGTCGGTGACGGCAACACACCGGTCCACGTGCTTACATACGTGGACACTGCGTGCTTAAGATGACCGAAAATAACAGCGCACGGCTGCGACATCTGTCACATATCCGACAATGTATTTGTCAGGATCTGTAACATCGGCATGCCGCTACTTGGCGGGGGAATAAATCGACGCGCGGCCTTTATCGGCGATATCGAACGCAGATCGATCGTGCGACTCGGCGTCTGTTTTGCGCGGGATGTGCGGTCGAATCGTCAGCGCGACGAGACGTATTTCTCGCGACGGATCTGCGGAATCGGCAGGCCGGCGGTCTTCAGCAGCTCGAACGCCTGATCGACCATGTTCGGGTTGCCGCACAGGTAAGCGATGTCGTTGATCGCATCGGGCTGCAGTTCGGCGAGCGCGACCTGGGCGTGGCCGCGGCGGTCGTTTGGACGCGGCACGGGACGCGGCTCGCGACTCAGGCACGGATGAAAACTGAAACCCGGCGTCTCCTGCGCGAACGCTTCGAATTCGTCGCCGTACAACAATTCGCCTTCGTTGCGCGCGCCGTAAATCAAGGCGAATTCGCAACCGCGCTGCGCGATGAGTTTTTTGATCTGCGGCAACATCGCACGATACGGCGTGACACCGGTGCCGGTGCCGACCAGCAGATAACGTTTGTTCTGATCCGCATCCATCAGGCAAAACCGACCGTATGGCCCGCTCGCATCGATGCTCTCGCCTTCCTGCAAACCGCCGAGCAGTTTGGTCGCCGCGCCGCCATCGACATACGACACCGCGATCTCCAGCCGCTGCACCGGCGTGCCATCACCCGCGCCAATCGTGGCGACCGAATAACTGCGTTTGGTCGGTTTGCCATCGTCATAGTGGAAATGGATCTGCACGAACTGGCCCGGAATGAAAGCGAACGGCAAACCGTCGGCGCGCTCGAACGCCATGTGGCGCACTGCGGGCGCGAGCAT
>JANXUW010000341.1 GCA_025351985.1 Pseudolysobacter sp. | reverse complement strand
CGCAGGATGCGTAATACTGAAGCATTGGGCGGCGTGTCCTGCTAAGAATGGGCAAAACGGGCATGAAAACGCCTCGCCGTGTGTTGTCACAGGACGAGGCGAGGTTTCATGGACACATCAGGCGGTGATCAGCGAGATGTGCGGATCACCCGTGAGCACGCGAGCTTTGCGCCCGCGTGCCGCGTGCGCGACGTTCAGCGCGTTTTATTGCGCCATTGGGCAGGCTGTCTGGTGTGGCTTGGGCACCTGGCGCGCCCAGTTGTCGACCACGATGCGCGCGAGGGCGCCGGGCTCGCGGTGCGGGGTATCGCGCGGCGCGTAGAGAAACCGCTGAACCCCACTGACATTCAACACGCCCAGCGCCACCGCCTCCGCACACGCGCGCTCTAGCTCGGGCAGACTGTAGTGCCGAGAGAGATTTTTCAGGTCGTCGCACGCCGCTAGACCCTGGAGCGCCACCGGTCCCAGAAACTGCGCCTCCAGAACAGCGAGCATGTTCGGGCCGACGCTCTTGGCCCAGTTCGTGAAGCCGTCCCGATTGCGTTGCGACTGCGCCAGATGGTGGGGCGTCTGGTGCTCCGGGGCGGTGGTCGTGCCGCCCTTCACGGCACTGCGCGCGTGCCGCGCAATCTCCATGCGCTGCGAGTAGAAGGTCACGGTGTCCGGCTCAATGCTGACCTGAACCTTCGCGCCGATGAACCGGTGGGGCACCGAATACGCGTGCTCGTCAACCTTCGGGTGATAGTTGATCGGCACTTTCTGGATCTCACGTAGCGTGCTGTAAGTGAAGGGCTGCTCTGGCAGCGGTAGCAACGCATGCGCATCGCTTTGTAAGAACCGCTCGCGGCGACTATCGGGGGCATCGGAATGCGGGCGCGTGTTGAACGCTTCCAGACGCTCGGCAAGCGCATTCTCCAAATCCTCGAACGACGCAAAAAGGGTGTGCCGATCGGGCGCCAAGATGCTGTGCTGGCAGATTTTGACCGCGCCCTCCACCTTTCCCTTGTCGCGTGCCGCATACGGGCGCGCGGGCAGCGCCGCCGTTCCGTAGTGCTCGGCCATGAGCTGGAAATCCTTTTGAAGCACGAGGCCCTGGAAACGGGTTTTGTTCACGCCTGACTTCAGATTGTCCGGAGTGATCGTTTGCGTCGCGCCGTTGAAATACGCATACATCTGGCGGTGCGCGTGAATCCAATCCACGACGCTCTGGGTGCGCGTGACGCACGCAAACGTATAGTTGGATGCCGCCAGCACACCCACGAAAAGCTCCGCTTGAACCCGGTGCCCTGTGGCTCGATCGATGTAGGTGGGTTTCTCCCCGGAGTAGTCGACATACAACACGCCGCCAGGACGGTAGGTTTGACGCATTTCCGTCTTCTGAGTGCCGAGGTAGTTGCGATACAGATGGGCGAAGCGAGAATAGGAATACCCTGCCTGTCGATGTTCGCGCCGGTATTCTTTCCACAGTTGGTAGCGCGTCACGATGGGGTTCTTCCGCTCCTCGTCCATCAGCTTGAAGTTGAGCGGCTGTTTCTCGATGCGCCGCGTGCGCTTGTTGAACTGCGCATCGAGTTCAAGGAGGGACATTGGCTCCAACTGCTCCCAGGCCATGCCGCCCTCGCGCGCCAGCCGACGATAGCGGTGGACGGTGCCCTTGGACACGCGCATGCGTTGAGCGATGCGGCGCTCTGTGGTCCACGGCTCCAACAAAATGGTTCGGATCAAATCGCGTAAATGGTTCATGAAAAGCTCCTATCGCGCCGGCAGACGATGGCGTTGCCGGCAAACACACAAAGGAGCGAGACGCAGACGCCCGTGACCATGCCCGCGAAGGGGTGGACTTGACAGGCGGCGCTGATCGAGCAAGATACGCGCACTGTTGCGTGTGTGCGTATCTGGAAGGCCCAAGATCTCACTCTTGGGCCTTTCGCTTTTTCAGGGTCTCGCGAAAGTTTTTGAAGCGAGGACCTGAGGCGCTACATGACCGCCCCCTTTCGCGCGGGCACGGTCGGTGACGAGGAAGAGTCAAGAGGATGAAGGATGCCCCGCGATGACGCACCGCGAGGGGCTGACGCGTGCGCCAAGCTCACCCCGCGCGTGGACCTACCTGAGGCACGGGAAACCGATGAGTTCGCGGGGGTGAGGTCGGTGGATCGCATACAGTCGCTGACTCGAAAGGAGCGCTAAGGTAGCGAGTGATCTCGGTTCGTCAAGACGGCTTTTTTGCGCAAAGTCCCATTTTTGCGACGAATTAAAGTGGAGCCTATCTCTCAGGGGCGAAAAATAGTTTTCAAAGGGTTTGCGGGCTATTGAAAGGGTCGTTTCAAATTCGCTTTTTCCTCAAACCCGCTTGGCATCTGGGAAAAACGCCCGTCGCCGCCACTGCGCACGCTCTCAGGATTCGCGCGATTTTCGCGGTGTTCCGTTGGCAATCTTGCGGGAGGTGCGAGCCGCAGACGCAAAAGCGGCGGTCAGACGCTGCGCAAACGCGACCAAATCCGTGCCGCACGCGTCGCACCATAACTTGAGCTGGAGGGCGTCGAGGCGAACCCTTCCCAGCTCTGCCGCAGACACGAACGGTTGCGGGCGGCCCAGCCGTTCGGACAGCTCGGTTTGTGGTATTCCGGCCTCAACGCGCACCGCGCGCAGTAGTTTCAAAACCTCTTGGTATTCCTTGCGATCAATCGACTTCATCGCGCCGCCCGTGCTGCTGTGCGGCTTTGAAAGCTATACTCCTTTTTGATCTAGTGAATCTTCAACTAGACGAAGTTCATGTATCAGTCAGAAAAATTGTGTATCGTTCGCGTGTCGATCATCCACACGGGGAACATCATGGAACATGTGACCGCACCGGCGCCGTCAGCTGCGCTTGGACAAAACGAAAGCGCCTATACAAAAGAGACTTCTTCGGACGGCTGGACACGCTTCACGATCCAGCCGGCAAGCGGTCCGCGCCCGTTTTTGATCGTCTGGATCTTCATTGTGGGGATTCCGTGGATGCTCTGGCTTAGAACGGGTTTCCCTTTCTTTGTGTTCTTCACTGCCGCGATGGCTTTTTTGTATTTTGTGCGATTTGTCAAAGCCAACAACCTCTCCCAGAAACGTCAGCCGGGAGGCAACTTTGAAGTCGGGCCGCAAGGCCTGCGGCTGCCCGATGGCAGCGTGATCGAGCGAGCGAATATTTTCCGACTGCTCTCCCGCAACACCTTGGATGGTCAGGCGCCCATCCCTTCGTTTGTGGTCCATCGGGGGTCGTTTGCCGGGCTGAGTGCCGTGGCACAGTCGGCGGGTGCTGCGCGCCTACAACGCGATTTCCAAGCCTTTGTGCCGCTAGCGTATCAACTCGACATCGAGCATTCGGGTCGCTCGGCATTTCTCGCTGGCGGCATGACCGAAGCGACTGCGCACGCGGTGTATGTCCAAGTCGCAGACATCCTCGGCCTGAACGATCGCGGGCCAGCTTGAGCATGAGCAAGGTCATGCGCCGTCTGTTGGTGTCGTTTCTCCTCGCCTGCGTGCTCGCCCCAGCGTATGCGGT
>JANXUW010000313.1 GCA_025351985.1 Pseudolysobacter sp. | reverse complement strand
TGCGCGATCTGCTGCGGCCTGATGAATCCGCATGCTTTGCCCACGAAATCGCCGCCACGCACAGTGCCGAGACCGGCTGGATTATCGGCGCGCGTCTCATCACCTACAACGACCGTCTCGAACTCGGCGGGGCGCTGTATCCGATATCGCTGATCGGTGCGCTCGAAATTCTGCTCGACGTGTGCAATTTCCCCGACGCGCTGCGCGATGCGACAATCAATGCCACTGACATCGAACACCATCCGACGCATCGATCATTCGCCGAACTGATCCGCGATAGCTGGCTGTTTGATCGCGTGCATCCGCCGTATCTGCGCACGCTGCCGACGGCGCCCGTACCTATCCGCAAAGACATCTACGACGTGCTGGATCGCGACGCGTTGTATGCCGTGCTGGATGCTTGTGCTGCGGTCAAGTCGCTGCCGATGGCTTCAGGCTGGGTATACCTGCCGGGTGCCGAAAATGTAGACATTTCTGAACTCTTGATTTTCCACCCACACGACGATAATAGGGAATCCATACTGACGCGGATTTTGCTGAGCACCCGAAACGAGGCAGCCGCAGATGCGGCGCGTCTGTGGTTTGAAAATATCGCCGGCGCGCAGGTGCGATATCGCGAACGCGAACACACTGATCTTGGTGGTGAGGACAGATTCCGCGCACCCAAGCCAGCCCCCGCTGAACCCGACACAGACGGCCTTACGCCGCAACAACTCTACGCGCAAACCCAGCTACGTTACGCCGCCGAATATGCCGACTGGTGCGATGCGCCGCTGGAGATTCTCGATGAGCGTACGCCACGCGCCATGCTCGGTACTGCGCTCGATCAGCTGCGCGTGCGCATGCTGCTGCGCGCTTACGACGAGTTTGAATCGGCGCTCGCGAAACATGAAAAACGCACCGCAGTTTCGTTCGATTTTCTGCGTCAGCAACTCGGCCTGCAAGACGGCGATTGAACTCACGCCACGGCAGCGTCACGCGTCGCCGAGCGCGCCCGCTTCCAGCGCGAGTCGATACAAATCGCGATCAGTGCGCGCGCTGAGTTTTTCGATCACGCGTGCACGATGCACGTAGGTGGTCTTGACGCTGATACCGAGATCGCCGGCGACTTGTTTCGGCGCGCGACCACGCGCCAACAATACAAACACTTCGCGTTCGCGCGCGCTGAGACTGTCCAGCGCAACGCGTGTTTGCTGTGGCGCGCGTTGCACTAGATCGCTGCTCAGATATCGCTGCCCTGCAAACACCGCGCGAATTCCCGCGACCAATTCTTCCGGCGCCGCAGCTTTCGTGACGTAGCCATCTGCGCCATGCGCCAGCGCCTCGTCCACATAGGCGCGCCCCTCATGCATGCTCATGATGAGAATGCGCAGCGCCGGAAAACGTCCGCGCAAACGTGGCAACGCCTCCAAACCGCTGCCGCCACGCATCGATAAATCCAGCACCAGAATATCCGGCAAAGTTTTCGCGACCGCATCTTCCGCCGCCGCCGCACTCGGACACTCCGCGACAATCGCCATATCCGGCTCGCGCTCGATCAGCACACGAAATCCCTCGCGCACGATGGCGTGATCGTCGGCGAGAACGATGTGGATCATTGGGCGGCTTTAATCCGGTCGATTGCAAAATTTGCAACATCGCATTCTGACGTCTTTTGACGCATCCGCAGTAGGAATTTTTCCAATTACATTGCTGGATTCGTTTTCCTATGCTGGCTGCATCAGCTTGGGGGAGCGCATGGAAAACATTGGTTTTGATCGATCGGCACGGTCGAAGCTCAGCCGGATTGATTCGTGAAAGACGTCTGGCTGATGCGCAACGGGAACCGTCATGGCCCCTACTATCTAGATGAGCTTCGACAATGGAAGCTGGATGGTCGGCTGCGTCAGGGTGACATGTATTGGCATGCTGGACTTGACGGATGGCGATCTGTCGAAGCGCTGTTCGCGACAACGACGACGCGTACTGCAGAGATCGTTCAAGCAACGACGAAATCGCATGCTGCGACGCTACTGATCGACGACAGCATCCGACGCATTGCCGATTACGAAAGGCTCTCCGCCATCTTCTGGATGATTCTCGGGATCATCCAGATTCTGAGCATAGTCGGCGTGTTCGCCGGCATCTGGAATCTGATCGGCGCTTCCGAACGATTCAAGATCGTTCCACGTATTCGAGAGCGCGATTCCTCGGTCCCACAGCTCTACGAAG
>JANXUW010000305.1 GCA_025351985.1 Pseudolysobacter sp. | reverse complement strand
CACACCGCCTGGCGCCGAGTACAGTCGCAGTCGCGAATATTTCGCCACACGCAGCGCACCGGTATTCGATGCGCTGTCCGCAGTCGAAGCCGCTGCGATGCAGACCACGCAATTCCTGTTCGATCCGTCACGCCTGAATCGTATCGCCTGGCAGCACGCGCGCGATACCGCGCAACCCGGAATAGCGAGCGTTCTCGATCAGGTATTCCGCGGCACTTGGCAGGGCGATGGCGCAGATGCCGGCGCGCGTGACAGTGGCGCGTCCGGCATCGCCGCGCCTGCTGCGAGCGCCGTGCAACTCGCCGCCAATTGGGTCGTGCTCGACAGCCTGCTCGCCACGCTCGAAGGCGGCCAACTGCATGCACAAGTGCAAGCCGACGTGCGCGACAGCCTCGCGCAGTGGCAACACTGGCTCGAAAAAAATCCGGGCCACGACAGCATCGCCAGCAGTCGGCATGAGGCTGCGAACTACATCGCGAAATATCTCGCCGATCCGAAGTCGGTGAAGCTGCACGCGTTGCCGGTGATTCCGCCGGGCGCACCGATTTGAAGGGCCTAATTGCATGAGCGCAAA
The DNA here is from genome assembly GCA_025351985.1 of Pseudolysobacter sp. GTDB lineage: Bacteria > Pseudomonadota > Gammaproteobacteria > Xanthomonadales > Rhodanobacteraceae > Pseudolysobacter. The sequence goes on along the minus strand of JANXUW010000305.1, from coordinate 14,990 downwards.
TTTAGTGCTTGCAACAGCTGTGGATTTTCTCGACATGGTGCATGCTGACTGGCAGGCCGATTTATCTGGCGCGCCGCATTGGTTTGCTTTGGAGGGGGAGCGAGCACGAGACAATGCATTGTGTTTGCTGCAATCCATCAGGCTTGGAACTGCGCGCAATCTTTTGCAAGCCGCAACTGTCCATGAGTATATCGGCGCTGCTTGGCTCGAAACGCATCATCGCTCATTCGCCAAAGCGGTCGTGCTGCAAAGGCTATTGAAATTAGAGAACGACGTCGAATAGTCAGATTTTCGCGAAGCATACGGAACTGAATATGGCGAGCAGTGTTCGAAGATTCGCCATTTGGTGAGGAGAGCTTCGTGAAGCGAGCAAAGTTATTTTGGACGCTTGGCATATTCGTAACTGCGCTCGCGATTTTTTCAGGCTACGTTTTGTATCGAGTAATGAATAGCGAGAGCCGCTACGATCGGGTCGAGGGGGAGCTGGTGGCGTTGACGATGAAGATCAACGCTTATCGACTCGATACCGGAATCCTGCCGAAGACATCGCAAGGCTTGCTGCTCGATGATGGCGTACCGAACTGGAACGGACCGTACGCGAAAAGCCGCGATCTATTAGACCCGTGGGGGCGTGCATATCACTATGAGGTGGTCGATTTGACCAAGCACCAATTCAGGTTGCTCGATTTGGACGCACAGGGCACAGTCGTCAAATCCATGACATCCGAGCCTTGATAATCTGGCAGATACGCTATGTCTTTCGGCGCATAAATTGCGCTAGCTAGACACCGATCCGACTTTGCCAATAGCCCGGTTTGCGATGACAGTGCATCACCGCGATTATCAGAATCAGGTTCGGCTCCTCCGCATACAACACTGCATAGGGAAAGACGCGTACTAAACAGCGTCGAACATCCGACGTCAAAAACAGGAAGCGTTCGGGATGCTCGCGGATTTTTGCGACGCAGGCTTCGACCGCAGCGATCAAACGCAGCTCCAAGCCCAACTGTTTGTCAGCATAATAGCGTGTGGCATTTTCGAGCTCAGCCAAAGCGTCGGGATGAAACGCATAATTCATCGTGCAACGCTGCGATGTACTCTTTCCAGCGCTTCGGCACCATCAATCGGCTTCACGCGCCCGCTGCGCACTTCATCGAGTCGGCGTTGCGCTTCGACGGCCCAAAGCTGCTGAATTTCTTCGTCCTGCAGCGGATCGAGACTTTCCACGAGGCGATCTGCAAGCAAGGCTCTGGCTTCACTGGAAAGCGCAAGTGCTGCATCGGTGATTTGATCAATTGAAATAGCCATGTGATCAGGATACGCGTCCTCTGCTATCGGCTCAAGTTGGGTAGGCATCAATGCCGAATCACATTTTGTGCGCGCAAAGCCTTTCCCATGATGACGTATGGATGTGGCGCTTGACCGAGCGTCCACTGCAGTTGCAACGGAAAATTCGGCGCACGCGTTACACTGGCGCATCTTTATCGCAACACGGAGAACACCGGTGCAAACAGAAACAGAATACGGCGCCGAAAATCCCGAGGGCATCAGCGACGCCACGACCGCCACGGATACGCCTGACTCAACCAGCGGCCTCTTGCTGCTCAGCCCGATCGAAGCGCGCCTGCTCGGTTGCCTGGTCGAGAAAGCCGCGACCACACCCGAGGTTTATCCGCTCACGCTCAACGCTGCTCAGCTCGCGTGCAACCAGAAAACCAATCGCGATCCGCTGATGAATCTCGAGCCCGGTGCGGTCGGCCACGCCTTGCGCGAGATGGAAGACAAGGGCCTCGTCAAGGTCGTGCACAACTCGCGTGCGCTGCGTTATGAACATCGCATCGACAGCGCCTATACCGTGACCACACGACAGCGCGCGTTGTTGTGCGTGATGTTGTTGCGCGGGCCGCAGACGCTGGCGGAATTGCATACGCGCACCGAACGGCTTGCGCAGTTTCCCGATCTCGACGAAGTGCGCAGTACGCTGGATCGACTCGCGCAGCGCAGCCCAGCTTTGGTTGTGCGTCTTGGACGTGGGCCGGGCCAGCGCGAGGATCGCTACATGCATTTGCTATGCGGGCCGGTGTCCGCCGAACAGTGGAACAGCGCCGCGGCGAGTTCGCCGTCATCGCGTAATTCCGGGCTGGAAGATCGCGTCGATCAGCTTGAACGTGCGCTCGAAGAATTGCGCGGCGAAATCGCCGAGTTGCGTTCGGCCGCAGCGCCGCGCGGCGAATAATTCCTTGCCGCATTCGTTGCGATGAATAGCGGCGCCTATTTGTCGGGCGTCGCCAGCAATTGCAAAAACGTTTTTGCAAAAGTGTGCACATCGCCCGGCCAGCGTGCACTGACATAGTTGCCGTCGCGCACGATCCACGCGGGTGTCGGATTGTCGAGCGAGTCGAAGGCGATGCCGCTGGTCTTGGCAAAACGATTTGCATCGTTGCGCGGCACGTCGAGAAAATCCTCGGACTTGGCGAGCAGGCGTTTGACCTCGGCTTCGACCGACCAGAAACCTTCTGGCTCACCGGCGCCCTCGCGATACGTGCGGTAATAGTCGGGATCCCAATATCGCCCGGCATAACGATTGAGCCGCCAAGCGGTGCGTTCCTGCTGCCACGTCAGCGCGGTAGTGCGGCGCCCATGCAGCACCGATAAACCCGTACGCGGCGAGATCGAACGCGCGGCCAGCAACACACCGTGACAGATCGCGCCGACCGGTTTGTCGGCTTCGAAAAATGCGACGACGAGATCCTGCAGCGGCTTGCTTTCGAGATACGGCTTCATGCCTTGCGCATGACCGCCTGGCAGGATCAATCCATCGAAATCATCGAGGCGCAAGTCGGCATAGGGTTTCGGCTCGCGAAAATTCGCGTCGTCCTTCAGGCACGCGTACGCGCGGCGCGCCCACGGCTTCGCGCGCAACAACAGGCCGATCAGTTTGAGTTGGCGCACGCCCGGAATGCGGCTCCAGAAATCCAGGCCGATACCGGTCAGCATGATCGGATCGGCGGCGGCGATCTGTCCGGCCGGAGTCGCGAAAATTATCTCGTGGCCAGCATCGCGCAAGATCGACCAGCTCACGGCGGCTTCGCTCGGATCGAAATCCTGTTGCGGTAGTGGCATCAGTATTTTCATGGTGATTCGATTCTCGCGTTGTGGCGTGTCGCAGCTTAACCCTGGCGGGCGGCATGTGATAACCGGCGTCGCAAAAATTTCATTTTGCGTACACTTTTCGTCGGGCAGCATTCAATCCCGTTGCGGGGTTATTGTTGCGATGCAACTCGCGGAAATAATTGCATCCGGTCGCCTTTTTGCTGCGTATCAGGGTGTTCGGAACGACTGTTGCGATCTGGGGAATTCATGAATTCGATGCGCTGCGCGCTGCTGTTTGTCGGCTGCGCTATCCAGGCTTGGGCGTTCGCCGCGGGGCCGGCAGAAATGCGTGGAGGCGTGCTGGTCGATCCGCAGGGTTTGACGCTTTACACCTATGACCACGACGGACTTTACAGCGCCTGTATCGATCGTTGTGCGGAAGTGTGGCCGCCGTATCTGGTCAGCAGCGATGCGCATGCCGAGGGCGATTTCAGCGTGATCATGCGCGACGACGGCGATCATCAACGGGCCTACAAAGGCAAGCCGTTGTATCGCTGGAAGGGCGATGTGAAAGCCGGCGATGTCACGGGTGATGGGGTGAATGGGGTGTGGCATGTCATCAAATGATTGCAAACAATTGCAACGCTGCGTACGTGCGCAACCACTGGCGCAGTCGGCCTGGCGCCGCTCGAAATATACGACGATTATTGCCATCGGCAGATCCGTTTACGCTGAAATTTCAGTTACAGGGGTAACACATGAATAGGATGCGATATCTTGCCGTCGCGCTGATGCTGGCGCTCGCGGCATGCACGACCACGCCGACAAAATCCGGCTCGCCTGCCGCGCCGGCAGCGGCACCCGCCAAGGCGCCGAGTGCGGCGCCGGTTGCGGTGACGCCGGCGCCAACTCCGGTTGCGCCCGCACCATCGCCAACAGTACCGTCAGCACCCGCAGTTGCGGCGCCGGTGGTCGAAGCCCAGCCGATGGTTGCGCCTGCGCCAGCGCCAGTGGCGCCGGCGAAAAAAGCCGCGGTCGTCGCACCCGTTGCGGCGACGCTGCTAGCCGCAACACCGAAGCCTGTGCCGGTTGCTCCGGCAAAAGATACTGCCAAGGTCGATGCCGCACCCGCAGTGGCCAGCGGCGGCAATACGTTGAGCGGACACCTCGATCTGATCGCCGCACCGGGCCAGAATATCGATCCGGCCGATGTCGCGAACGCAGTGGTGTATTTCGTGCCCACCGCGCACGTCGCGGCACCCAAACCGGCGCTGTTCCGCATCTACACGAGCAACAAGACCTTCGATCCCGAATCGATCGTGATCCCACTCGGCAGCACGATCAGTTTTCCGAACAAGGATGAAATCCTGCACAACGTGTTTTCGGTCACGCCGGGTTCGGAATTCGATCTCGGCCTGTATGGCGAAGGTGCGAGTGCCGATTACAAATTCCAGAAAACCGGCGTGATCCTGATCAACTGCAATGCGCATCACGTGATGCAGGCGAACGTACTCGTGGTCGATACGCCGTACTACACGCATCCCGGCAAGGATGGCCGCTTCGAGCTTGCCAATGTGCCTGCCGGCGGCGGCAAGCTGGTGGCCTGGCATCCGCGCGCTGTGCTGCAGAGTCAGGCCATTTCGGTGCCCAGCGCCGAAGCGCCGGCGCTGAGCCTGAGCATTACCAAACCGCGTATTGCGCAACATGCGAACAAGGAAGGCAGAGCCTACTAATTCGCGCAACGGAATCGGAACGCCATGAGCACTACGCGTAAAATCATTGCTGCAACAGCCCTCGCTGCCGTGGTCGTCGGCGGCACTTTCGCCACGATTTATTGGCAGACGCAGCGCGTCAACGACTATACCAACGTGCAGTTGCTGGACACCGCCGTGTCGGTGCAGGCGGTGCTGCAATCGCAGCGCCAGCATGGTCAGGAATGGGAAACCGCGACGATCGCGAAGGATCCCGGATTCGTCAATTACATCGCGCAGGCGCTCGCTGCCGGAGCCGCGGTCGGCGCGCGCATCGACAGCGCGTCGATCCGCGATCAGCTCGACGAGCGCCGCGCCGAATCGTATCTGACCACGGTCTCGTTGCTCGATGCGGGCGGCCACACCTTGGTGGCAAGCGGCAATGTCGATCTGGAGCAGCGCGATTATTCGGCGACGCCGCTGATCAAGGACGTGTTGGCGAAACACAACCAGAGCACCGCGCTGTGGGCCGAAAAACAAAAGCTGCTGCTCGTGACAGTGGCGCCGGTAATGCGTGGCACCGAAATCCAGGCGCTGTTGATGAGCCAGGAGCCGGTCAGCAAAACCTTCGTCGATGCACTCGGCAAAACGTCGCACGCGGATGTGGCGATGATCTTGCGTGACGGCGAAAATTTGCGACTCGCCCTCACCACGCTGAATTCGCACGACGCATTGCAGTTGCAGGGCGCGATCGCGACCGCGCCGACCACGCTGTTGCAAAGCATGGCGAACCCGGCCAACAGTGCGGCACTGATCTCGTTCGACTTCGGTGATCACACCGTCGCGGCACGCGCCTCGGCACTGTTCAACAATCCGAATATTGCGATGGTGGTGGCGCTGGTTCCCGCAGACCGGATCAATGCGCTGAGCGACGCGCTGCGTCTGCCGATCGTCGTTGCCGGGATTGCCGTGCTGCTGTTGCTGACCTTGCTTGGTGTGCTGTTGTGGCTGAGTTTCATGCGGCCACTGGCGAAGCTGGCGAAGCTCACCGAACGCGCGGCATTCGGCGATCACGAAATGTTGCCGCCGCAGCGCAATCGACATTTCGCGCGCATCAGCAGCTCGGTCAATCATCTGATCAATGAAATGCTCGGGCGCCGGCGCAAGACCGACTGGCGTTGAGAGCGGTTTTTGCGGCGAGATTTTTTCGCCGTCGTTGTCTCACCACCACGAGTGTTCGGCTGCGGCTGCGCACGTTGAATGAACCAGCAGATAAAGTTTTCAGGGGAATAGTCATGTCGATTTTTTGCAAAAAACGCGAGACGTTGGCCGCAGCACTGGCTGCGATATTTATTTCTGCGGCGCTGTCGCCGACCATGCTCAACGCGCAAGAAACCGCGCCCGCCGCCGTGACCGCCGATGCCTCGCCCGATACACCGGATCAAACCGGCATGACCGGCAGTGACAAATTATTGTTGACCGGCGGCGTCAGCCAACTCGAGGGCGCGGCCGGCGGCGGACTTACACCGTGGGCGGTGATCGGCGGATACGGCACGCGCGACCAGATCGGTGCGAATGCCTTCTACACACATGTCGGCGTCGGTGACTATCACCTCAACGATATCGGCGTGCTGGTCGGATTTTTCAATCGTGTCGAGCTGTCGTTTGCGCAACAACGTTTCGATACCGAGAACGTTGGCGCGGCGCTCGGCCTCGGACGCGGATTCACCTTTCGCCAGAATATCGTCGGCCTGAAGGTGAAAGTCGCCGGCGATGCGGTGCTCGAACAGGACTCGTGGCTGCCGCAGATTTCGGTCGGCGCGCAGTTCAAGAAAAACGATCAACAAGCGGTGCTGCATGCGATCGGCGCGAAAGACGATCAAGGCACCGATTTCTATATCAGCGCGACCAAGTTGTATCTCGGCCAGAGCATCCTGTTGAACGGTACCTTGCGTTTTACCAAGGCCAACCAGATCGGCATTCTCGGTTTCGGTGGCGACAAGAACGACAGCTACAAACCGGAGTTCGAAGGCTCGATCGCCTATCTGCTGAGCCGCAATATCGCGCTTGGTGCGGAGTACCGCATGAAACCGAGCAATCTCGGCATCGCCAAGGAAGACGACTGGTATGACGTGTTCGTCGCCTTCGCGCCGTACAAACATGTCTCGATCACGCTGGCGTACGCGCATCTCGGCAATATCGTGATCAAGGACAACCAGAACGGTCCGTACCTGTCGGTGCAAGTCGGTTTCTAGACGCCGGCGCAAGCGCAACTTCCTTGGAGAAAACCATGAAAAATTCCAGTCAAAAATTTCTTGCGCTGCTGTCGGGTGCGCTGCTGTTCACCGCGACGCTGAGTGCAAATCTTGCCTTCGCCGATGAAAATCCCGCGCCGGCGGACGCGTCGTTATTGCCGGTGTATCAGCAGTTCGGCGAGAAAGCCGGCCTCGTCGCGATCGTCGATGACTTGATGGTCAACCTCGTCACCGATATCCGCACGCGTGCGTTTTTCGCCGATGCCGACCAGAAACATATCAAGCTCGAACTGGTCGATCAGTTCTGCGTGATCCTCGGTGGTCCGTGCACCTACACCGGCAAGACCATGCATGAATCGCACAAGAAACTTGCGATCAACGAAGCGGATTTCAATGCGCTGGTCGAGGATCTGCAGCTTGCGATGAACAAGCACAATGTACCGTTTCGCGCGCAGAACAAGCTGCTCGAAAAACTCGCACCGATGCATCGCGAAGTCATCACCAAGCCGTAAGCCGGATCCGAACCGGCGCGCAAGCGTAATGCTCGCGCGCCGGTTTGTATCAGAGTTTCGGGATACGGATCGTCTTGCTGATCATCAGCGAACCGGACAATACAAACAGCAAAACCAGCGGATGGAACTGCCACGGCCCGAGCATCACGCTGCCGAAATACAGCGATGTGCCGATGTGTCCGAGCCATGCCGCTAGCGCGAGAAACACGACCAGCAATACGCTGCTCGGAATCGGCGTGCCTTCGAAGTACGTGACCTTGCCGGCTTCTTCGGAGAGCGCTTCAGCGGTGATGTTGTAGCGCGCGAGTCGACTCACGCCGCAGCCGACGAAGTACAAAAGCACCAGACAGTCCCAAAGGCCTTGCATGCCCGCGCCGTAAGCGAGTGCCGCGGGCGCCACACCGAATGAAATCACATCGGCCAACGAATCGAGTTCGCGGCCGAAACTGGATTCGCGCTGGCGCCACCGCGCGATGCGTCCATCGAGCGCATCGAAAATCAGCGCGAGCACGATGCCGGCGGCGGCGAACAGCAGCAGATGCAGCTCGTGCGTCTGCAGGTATGCCATCGTCAGCAATACCGCACCCATGCCGCAGAACGCGTTGCCCATGGTGAACCAGTCGGCCAGGTGAAAACCGCGGATCATCGTGAAATGTGTCTTGCGCATCATGGCCCCCAAGCGACGAATGCGCTGATCGTGACAGAGCCGGGGCCACACTCACAAGCCGCGACCGTTCGTCGCGGCAGATCGCAAAGGCGAGTGAGGCGGACGAAGCGGATTATTGCTTCAGATTTGTCTCGAACAATTTGTAGATGCGCTTGTATTCGTCGAGCCATGAATCGGCGTGAACAAAACCGTGCCGTTCGAGCGGATACATCGCGATCTCGAAATTATCCTTGTGCAGTTCGATCAGGCGCTGGTAAAGGCGCGCGGAATCTTCGAACAGAACGTTGTCGTCGATCACGCCATGCGCGATCAGCAAGGCGTGTTTGAGATTGGCTGCGAACTCGATCGGCGAGCTGGCCTCGTATGCCGCCGGATCGACTTGCGGCGTATTGAGAATGTCCGATGTATAGCCGTGGTTGTATTGCGTCCAGTCGGTGACCGGGCGCAACGCCGCGCCCGCGGCGAAATCGTCGGGCGCGCGAAACAGCGCCATCAAGGTCATGAAACCACCGTACGAACCACCGTACAAACCGATGCGATTCGGATCGACCGACTGATTCTTCACGAGCCACGCCTTGCCATCGAGCAGATCCTCCAGCTCGGGATGGCCCATCTGGCGATAGATTGCGGTGCGCCAGTCGCGGCCGTAACCCTCCGAAGCGCGATAGTCCATGTCGAGCACGACATAACCATGCTGGGTCAGCAGGTTGTGGAACATCTGCTCGCGGAAATAGTACGGAAACGCCGAATGCACGTTCTGCGTGTAACCGGCGCCGTGCACGAAAAACACGGCCGGATATTTCTTGCTCGCATCAAAATCGGCGGGCTTGTAGAACTTGGCGTAGATCGGCTGTTTGGTGTGGCTCGACGGTACCTCGACGATCTGCGGCTGGATCCATTGCAGCTGTTTGTAGGCCGCGGTGCGTGTGTCGGTAAGATGGCGCGGACCACCGCTGCCATCCGCCGCGACCACGGAAATCTGCGCGGGCATGTACGCCGCCGAATGCGTGATCAACACCTGCTTGCCATCGCCCGACAATGAAAAACGCTCCACGCCCTTGAGCTCGCTCATGCGTTGCAGTTCGCCGCCGGCCACCGGCACGCGATAGACATCGTAGACATACGGCGCTTGCGGATTCGCGCGCACGTAGAAAAATTTGCCGTCGTCATCGAGCACCGGCTGGCCGACCTCGAACTTGCCGTGGGTCAGTGCGTGCGACTGCTTGTCGCCAAGCGTGCGCGCATACAACTGCGCGTAGCCGGATTCCTCGGACTGATACCACAACGTGCGGTTGTCGTTTTCCCAACCCATTTCGTTGAAGTTCCAGTTGATCCATGCCGCGTCGGTGAGCCGATGCTGCGAGACCAGCGCGTGACTGGCGAAGTCGATGCTGGCGATCCAACGATCCTTGTTGTCGACCGAACGCAGCGCGACCGCGACATTACTGCCATCGCGTGACCAGACGATGCCCGGAATCTGCAGCGCGCGTTCTTTCGGTTCGGATTTGCTCTTGTCGTCCTTCTTGGCCGATTCTTTTTTCGCCGCGTCCTTGTCGGCGCTGGCCTTGGCATTCAGCGCGCGAACGCTCGCCAGCGGGTCATCGTGGATGCCCGGCAGGTTCGCGGGCGACAACGTATATTTTTCATGCGCGCGCAGGTCGAGCAGCAACAGCGATTGCGGCGCCGGATCGTTGCGACCGACGCGCGTATGTTCGTTCTCGAATTCCTCGTAACCCGACTCGGTCACGTAGCGCGTGAGCTTGCCGATCTTGCCGGGCTCGGCGCTGCTTTTGGGCGCGGCGACAAGCAATAGCCAGCGGCCGTCCGGCGACAGGCTGCCGTCGGCGATCTGCGCATCGTCGGGCGCGTCGCCGCTGGCGAGGCGGATATCGTCGCCGAGATAAAACGGCAACGGCGCGCGTGTGTTGTCGCCGCGCTGGAATTCTTCCGCATGCAGGCGCGCGGCTTCCTTGTCGTCGTGGCTCTGTTTCAAGGTGCTGAACAGGCGCAACTGCAATTCCTGCAGGTCGTCTTTTTTCTTGTCGTGCGGATCTTTCTCGAGCTTGACGATCGCGACCTGGCTCGTTACGCCGCCGGCGAAATCGTAGCTGTACCAGTCGGCGCCGCTGCGAAATTGCACGGCGCGGTCATCGGCGGAAAACTGCGGCGCGGATTCTTCCTGCGCCGTGCGCGTGACCTGGATCAACCGGCCGGTGCCGAGATCGCGCACGAAGATATCGCCGTTGCGCACGAACGCCGCACGCTTGTGCGCGCGGTCGTAGACCACCTCGTTGCCATCCGCATCCATCATGCCGGCCACGTCGACCACCGTATCCTGCGCATTGCTCAGGTCGATCCGGTGCAGGTCGCGGATGCTGCCCGTACCGTGCTTGAGGTGGTAATACACACTGTGGCCATCGGCAGACCAGTACGGTCGTTCGACCGCAGGGCCGATCCATTGCGGCTCGGCCATGATCTGTTCGAGCGTCAACGGCGCTGCGGCGTGCGCGGCGGCATAGGTCATCAAGGTGGTACAGCCAGCCAGCAGCCAACGATTCATGCGCGGTTCTCCGAAACGGATCAGATCAAACCGCCAGCATAGCCCAGCCAACGCGGATGACAAGCCGCCATAAGTCACGCCCCGTCGCCATCCGGCGCGGCAAATATGGCAACATCGCGCCAGACATTTGAATCAGGATCAACTATGGCGTTGCCTTGTGTGGAAATCGAAACTGCGGCCAACCCGTTATGGTCGATCATCTGGCTGCACGGCCTCGGCGCGAACGGCCACGACTTCGAGCCGATCGTGCCCGAGCTGGTGGATCCCGCGTGGCCACCGCTGCGTTTTGTTTTTCCGCACGCACCTGAGCGCGCGATCACGATCAATGGTGGCATGCGCATGCCGGCGTGGTACGACATTTCCGGCCAGGAAATCGCGCAGAAGCAGGATGAGGTCGGCATCCGCGCATCGATAAAGCTGCTCGAAGAATTGATAATACGCGAGCACGATCGCGGCATCGCTCCAGCGCATGTTTTGCTCGCGGGTTTCTCGCAAGGTGGTGCGATCGTGCTGAGCGGCGGCGTGCGCCACAACGGCAAACTCGGCGGCATCATCGCGCTGTCGAGTTACCTGCCGCTCGCGGAAAAAACTGCCGCCGAATGCAGCGCGGAAAATCGCAAGCTGCCGATTTTCATCGCGCACGGCACGCACGATCCGGTGGTGGCGCAGGCATTGGGCCTGATGAGTCGCGATTACCTGCAGCAGCTCGGCTTTGCTGTAGATTGGCATGTGTATCCGATGCAGCATCAATTGTGCCTGGAAGAAATCCACGATCTGCGCGCGTGGATCACGGCGCGGATCGCCGCAGGCTGATCGCACCGCTCGGGCGTTTCTCCACGGGGGTATTTCTGAAAACCAAGCTGCCCGCTTCGCATAAATCCGTCCATGCCGCCGTGACTGATCCGCCACAATGGCTGCCGAATTTTTGCAGCCTGCCGGTGCTCGTGGCCGTGGCCGCGGTGACCGAGCTCGCGGTGTTGCTGATCGTGCTGGCGCCGAGCGATGAGCCACGCGCGGTGTTGCCGCGACTCGGCACCACCAGCGTATTCGCGCAATGGCTGGCGTTGTTGTGTGTCGTCGCGCTGTGCAAACTCAAGCCGCTGCTCGCACGTTTTGCGCCGATGCATGGCGTGCTGATTGCGTATGGCTTGATTATCGTGATCGTCGCGCTGGCCAGCGAGCTGGTGTTTCTGATCGATCAGACCTTGTTGCTGCGGCTCACTTTGCCGGCGGAATTCCACCTGCGTTTTGTCGTCGGTAGCACCGCGCTGGCGGCCTTGATTGCGGCAGCGATGCTGCGTTATTTCTTCGTCCTCGAACAATGGCGCGAGCGTGTGCGTGCGGTGGCGCGTTCGCAATTCGATGCGTTGCAGGCGCGCATCCGTCCGCACTTTCTGTTCAACAGCATGAACACGATCGCAAGCCTGATCCGCAGCGATCCGGTGCAGGCCGAGCGCAGCGTGGAAGATCTCGCAGATCTGTTCCGCGCCGCGCTGCGCAGCGGCGAGCGCCTCGGGACGCTCGGCGACGAGTTCGATCTGATCCAGCGTTATCTCGCGATCGAGCAGCTGCGTCTCGGCGCGCGTTTGCAGGTCGATCTGCAGCTCGACGAATTGCCGCTCGACCTGCCGCTACCGCCATTGTTGATGCAGCCGTTGGTCGAGAACGCGATCTATCACGGCATCGAGCGCCTGCCGCAAGGCGGTGTACTTAAAATCGTCGGGCAACGCCAGGCCGGCATGATCGAAATCAGCATCATCAATCCGTGCCCGGCCGAAGCGCCGAGCGCACGCACGCATAACGGCATGGCGCTCAACAATATCCGCAGCCGGATCGAGTACCATTTCGGTCGTCGCGGTACGCTTGAAACCATCCGCGGCACCGAGCAATTTATCTGTAGCCTGCGTTTGCCCGATGAAAATACTGATCGCTGACGATGAACCTCTCGCACGCGCGCGGCTCGCCGCGTTGCTGAGCGACTGCGTGGCGGTCGAGGTTGTCGGCGAAGCCGGCAACGGCCACGAAACGCTGCAGGCCGCAGCGACTCTTTCGCCGGATCTGGTCTTGCTCGATATCCGCATGCCGGACATGGACGGGCTCGAAGTTGCGCGCCATCTGAGTGCGCTCGAAAAACCGCCCGCCATCATTTTTTGCACGGCCTTCGATGAGCACGCGTTGGCCGCGTTCGAAGCGCATGCGATCGACTATCTGCTCAAGCCGATTCGTCTCGAAAGACTGCAGGCCGCGCTCGAACGCGCGCGGCGTTTTTCCGCAATACAAACACCGGCAGCCGCGCCGGCCGTGGTCGCCGGCATCACACGCACGCACATCTGCGCGCGCGTGCGCGGCAATCTCGTGCTGGTGCCGGTGGTCGATATCGACTATCTGCTGGCCGAAGACAAATATGTGCTCGTGCGTCATCGCCACGGCGAAGTCCTGATCGAAGAGGCGTTGAAAAATATGGAAGACGAATTCATCGAACGCTTTGTGCGCATCCACCGCAATTGCCTGGTCGCCCGCGATCGTATGGCCGGTATGACCCGCGCGAGTGACGGGCGGATTTTCGTGCAAGTGATCGGGCAGGAGACGCCGCTCGAAGTCAGCCGGCGCAACCTGCCCGGCTTGCGCAAGCTGGTGCGCACGTTATGACCGCGCGATTGCGCATTGCCACGCGGCAGAGCGCGCTTGCGCTATGGCAAGCCGAGCATGTCGCGGCGCGTTTGCGCAGCGCGCATACCGGGCTGGAGGTCGAGCTCGTGCCGATGACGACGCGCGGCGATCAGATTCTCGATCAGCCATTGTCGCTGATCGGCGGCAAGGGACTTTTTCTCAAGGAACTCGAAGTCGCGATGCTCGAAGGCCGCGCCGATATCGCGGTGCATTCGCTCAAGGATGTGCCGATGGATCTCGAACCCGGCTTCGCGCTCGGCGCCGTGCTCGAGCGTGCCGATCCGTTCGATGCGTTTGTGAGCAATCACTACGCGCGCTTGAACGAGTTGCCGCAGGGTGCGCGCGTCGGGTCATCGTCGTTGCGGCGCCAGGCGCAGATGCGCAGCGTGCGGCCGGATATCGAACTGGTCGATCTGCGCGGCAATATCAACACGCGTCTGGCCAAACTCGACGGCGGAGACTACGACGCGATCATCCTCGCCTGCGCGGGACTCGAGCGCCTTGGACTCGCCGCACGTATCCGCAGCCGACTCGAAGCGCCGGACTGGTTGCCCGCAGTCGCACAAGGCGCCATCGCCGTCGAATACCGCAGCGGCGATAGCGCCACCGCCGAGCTGCTGAAGGTGCTCGATGATGCTGAAACGCATACGTGCGTTGCGGCCGAGCGTGCGATGAATCGGCGATTGCACGGCAGCTGCAACGTGCCGATCGCCGGGTTTTGCATCCATGCCGAGACGGGCCTGTTTCTGGCCGGACTGGTCGGTGATGTGAGTAACGGACGCCTGTTGCGCGCCGAAGCGCAAGGTGCGGCCAACGATCCCGAAGCACTCGGACATCACGTCGCGAAACTGCTGCAGGAAAAAGGCGCGGACGAAATGCTCGCTGGGCGTTGAGCGTGCGATTTTCTGGTGCGACCGGCGCATAAAAAACAACGGGCTCATCGAGAGCCCGTTATTCAAAACCACATCATCGAACAAAGATTTTAGAAGTTGTAGACCAGATTGGTAGTCAGCAGCTGATCGGTTTTCTTCACGCCGATGCCGACCACGTCGGTGTTGTGTCGCACCTGGTAGCCCACCTTCAACGCGAGCTTCGAGCTGACCTTGACCGCTATGCCGGCGTCGTTCTGATAAAACTTGTTGTCGGCGCCGACTTCGGCCAACAGCGTATCTTCGAACGCGGTGGTTTCTGTGAGCTGGTGTTTGTAGTGCACGAGGCCGCGACCGACCACTTCGTCATCGACGCCACCGCGCACCATCAACGGCGCCGGCGGCGTGCCGTTGTCGAGCACGGTGTAATCGGCGCGATTGAAACGCTTGTAACCCGGGCCGACTTCGAACGACAGCTCGTCCGTGGCGGTCTTCAGCAGCGTGTAGCCGTAACCGAGCGAGACGATTCCCTGCCAGCGGTACGGTGCGAAATCGTCATGTTCGTAACGTGCCGCGCCGACGATGTAGCTGCGTTCGTCGAGCTTGTAACCGGCGGAGGCGCCGAGTTCGAAACGGTTCGCGGTCGTGTCGTACTGGCTCTGTCCGGTCGTGG
>JANXUW010000267.1 GCA_025351985.1 Pseudolysobacter sp. | reverse complement strand
CCTAATCGAATACGACGGACTTCGTGTAAGGCTTTCTATCAAGAATCGGAACAGTGTTATCCCCTGGTACAACCGACAATGCTTGTTGTGAAGCGGTTTCAGTAACGTGTGAACGACCGTTGTTTCGCGCTGGCTCTATTCCAGAGTCGCTGCGTGTCTAGGGCGATCAGCGCTGTTGCGTTATGCTTTGCATTTTCCCGATCAAGCCAGCCGTTGTGCCGTGGGCCTGCCGTATCGACAGCGGCACAAGACTATTGTCGATTTCTTGCCGAGGAATGTGGTCAACCCATGCTTTTGATGATCGATAACTACGACAGCTTCACCTACAACCTCGTGCAGTATTTCGGCGAGCTCGGTGAAGACGTGCACGTGGTGCGCAATGACGAACTTACGCTGGAACAGATCGATGCCCTCGCGCCGAAATTCGTGGTGATTTCACCGGGGCCGTGCACGCCAAACGAGGCGGGTGTTTCGCTCGCGCTGATCGAGCGGCTCGGTGGCAAGGTGCCGCTGCTCGGCGTATGCCTCGGGCATCAAAGTATCGGCCAGGCGTTCGGCGGCAAGGTGATCCGCGCCAAGACCATCATGCATGGCAAGACCTCGATGATTCACCACACCGGCCGCGGCGTGTTCGCCGGGTTGCCGACGCCGTTCGAGGCGACGCGTTATCACTCGCTGGTGGTGGAAAGCTCGAGCCTGCCGGATGAGCTCGAAGTCACCGCGTGGACGCAGAACGACGACGGCACGCTCGATGAAATCATGGGCCTGCGCCATCGCACGCAGAACATCGAAGGCGTGCAGTTTCATCCCGAATCGATCCTCACGCAGCACGGTCACGCCATGCTGAAAAATTTTCTCGACAGTTGATGAAGTCATGCCGATGACCCCGCAGGAAGCCTTGCAACGCGTAATCGATCACCGTGAAATTTTTCACGACGAAATGATCGATGTGATGCGCCAGATCATGCACGGCGACGTGTCGCCGGTGATGATCGCAGCGATCCTGACCGGCTTGCGCGTGAAGAAGGAAACCGTCGGCGAAATCGCCGCCGCGGCGATCGTCATGCGTGAGCTGGCGCATCGTGTCGACGTGGCCGATCAAACCCATTTCGTCGACATCGTCGGCACCGGTGGCGACAGCGCGGGCAGCTTCAATATTTCCACCGCGGCGATGTTCGTCGCGGCTGCTGCGGGTGCGCGTGTGGCGAAGCATGGCAATCGCAGCGTGTCATCGAAATCCGGCAGCGCCGATGTGCTCGAAGCATTCGGTGCGCAGATTCATCTCACGCCGGCGCAGGTCGGCGAATGCCTGGCGGAAACCGGCATCGGCTTCATGTTCGCGCCGAATCATCATCCGGCGATGAAGGCAGTATCCGCGGTGCGGCGCGAGATGGGCGTGCGCACGATTTTCAATATCCTCGGGCCGCTGACCAATCCAGCCGGTGCGCAGAATATCCTGATGGGCGTGTTTCATTCCGACCTCGTCGGCATCCAGGTGCGCGTGCTGGAACGTCTCGGCGCAGGCCATGCGCTGGTCGTGTGGGGCAAGGATGGCATGGACGAAATTTCGCTGGGCGCGGCGACCTTGATCGGCGAACTGAAAGACGGCGTGGTGCACGAATACGAGATCCATCCCGAAGAATTCGGTTTTGCGATGGCGTCGAGTCGCGGCCTGCGCGTGAACGATTCGCACGAGTCGAAAACGCGCGTGCTCGAAGTACTGGACAACATTCCCGGCGCGGCACGCGATATCGTGATCCTCAATGCCGGTGCGGCGCTATACGTGGCCGACGTGGCCGATTCGATCACCACCGGCATAACGCTGGCGCGCGAAGTGATCGAGAGCGGTGCGGCGCGTGCCAAGCTCGATCAGTTTTGCGCAGCGACACAACGGCTGGCGACATCGGTCGCGACGAGCACGTCGGCGTGAGCGATATTCTGCAGCGCATCCTCGCGCGCAAGGCCGAGGAAATTCAGGCGCGCGCGGCGCAGGTGTCGCTGCGCGAATTGTCCGCGCGCGTGGCCGCTGCCGACGCCCCGCGCGGCTTCGTGCGTGCGATCCAGGCGCGAATCGCGCGTGGTGATGCAGCCGTGATCGCCGAGGTAAAAAAAGCCAGTCCGAGCAAGGGCGTGATTCGCGCGGATTTCGATCCCGCGGCGATCGCGCGCAGTTACGAACTCGGCGGCGCGGCGTGTTTGTCGGTGCTGACCGATATCGATTTTTTCCAGGGCGCTGACGCTTACTTGCAGCAGGCGCGTGCGGCGTGTGTTTTGCCGGTGTTGCGCAAGGATTTCACGATCGACGCCTATCAGGTGTACGAAGCACGCGCGCTCGGTGCGGACTGCATCCTGCTGATCGTCGCCGCGCTCGATGATGTTGTATTGCGCGAACTCACCGTGCTCGCCCGCGAGCTCGGCATGGATGTATTGGTGGAAGCGCACGATGCCGCCGAACTCGAGCGCGCGATAAACACCGGCGCTACTTTGATCGGCATCAACAATCGCAGCCTGCGCACGTTCGAGACCTCGCTCGATATCACGCTGACCTTGCGCAATCGGGTTCCGGCCGATCGCATTCTTGTCACCGAAAGTGGCATTCACAGCGCCGCCGATGTGGCACGTATGCGCGCCGCCGATGTGCAGGCGTTTCTGGTCGGCGAAGCGTTCATGCGCGCGCCCGATCCGGGTGCGGCATTGCAGGAATTGTTCTTCACCGCATGACGCGCGTGGTGCTGTTCGATTTCGACGAGACCTTGCTGCGTTTCGATTCGGTCGGCAATTTCTTGCGCCAGCGCATCGGCCGCAGTTGGTGGCGATTCACCGTCATGGTATTGCTCACGCCGATCCTCTTGCCGTTGGTGTTGATTCGCGCCACACGCTGGCGCGGCGCGCGGGTTTTCCTGTGGCTGGCGACGGTCGGCATGTCGGCCCGGCAACTGCTGCAAGCCTACGAAGATTATGCGCAGCGATGCCTGCAGGCCGGCGGCCGCTGGTGTGCGAATGCGGATGGTATCGCGTGTCTGCAAACGCATCTCGCGCAGGGCGATCGCGTCGTGATCGTCACCGGCGCGATCACCGAACTGGTCGCGACTTTGTGTCGGGTGTATTCGATTCCTGCGAAGGGAATCGTCGGCTCCAGCCTGCGGCCATTTGCCGGTGGCTGGGTTGGCGATCGGCATTGCTACGCCGAGAACAAGGTGACGATGCTGGCCGAGATCGGCATCCATGCGCCGTGGCAGATCGTCTACACCGATAGCGACGCCGACCTGCCGTTATTGCGCGGTGCCGAACAGCGTTTTCTGATCAATCCAAAACCTTACAAGCACGATCGCATTCGCGCCGAGCTCGGCGACAGCGTGCAGGTTTTGCGCTGGAACTAGGGAACCTCTGATTAACCTACTGCGCTCGATAATTTGCGCGCCGGCGGTGCTCGGACTGCGAAGGCAGGATGCTGAAGCGAACATTCGCGCAGCGAATGACCCGCAGGGCGAGTCGCGGATGCGGCGAGTCATCCTCATGT
>JANXUW010000209.1 GCA_025351985.1 Pseudolysobacter sp. | reverse complement strand
CGGCGATCGGTCCTTCAAGTCACGTAGGTTACTGATCTGGACTTTCAGTACATCGTTCGTATCGCCTGGCTTGAGCACTACGGGAAGTGGCTTGGCGTCGTTGCTGGGTGCTTCTAGCGCAACACGTAGCGGCAACGGCATATTGTCAACATGGACCATCACAGCTTTTTTATTGGAAGTAAGCGGAATGCCCTCCGACGGACGCAGCGTCACCATGAATTCTTTTTTGTCGTCTGGCGTAACACGCAGAGGCGCCTTCTGCAGAGTTTCGGAGGACAAGAGTTTGCGTTCCCATATGGCGACTGGCCCCTCATCTGCGGGCGCAGCAAAAGCTGCGGATATCAATGAGAACGTCAGAAATACGAGTATTAAATCGCGCGCAGATGCCCCCACGATGCTCCCCTTGATCCCGGAATTGAGTTGCCGCCACGGCTTAGTGCGGCCATGCCGTTTAACGTCGCCCAAGTTAAGTTTGCTGCTCTTGATGCAATCGTTTCCGCGGCTCACGCTTTGAAAGGAGCGACAACAAGGAAATCTGTCCCACCCGGCGTGCAGCCTTGTGCGCCGGCCAGCGCACCCCTTACTTAGGACAGATTGCGCTCCGCGCCGCGGCGCCTATGATGCAGACATGAATTTCCAGTCGATCAACCATATCCAGTTGCTGCGTTATGCCGGCCTGTACACCTATGTATGGGTTTGTATCCCGTGGCTGTGGAATATTCCGGAGGACGAAGGCACGACCGCCGTGCACTTGGCGTGGGTGGTGTCCTACCTCACGTTTGGCGTGGCGTACTGGGCGATCACGCGCGATCTCGGCAAACGTCAGCCGTGGCAGTTGAAGGTGCCGCTGCTGGTGATCATGACTTCGATGACGATGGCGCTGAGTTATTTCAGCCACTCCGGCCTCGGCAGCGTGCTGATGCTGGTGATTGCCGGCGTACTGCCGTGGCTGCTCCCGTTTTGGCCGAGCGTGGTGTGGCTGATCCTGCAGAATTTCGCGCTGATTCCGATCATGAAAAGCCAGCCCGATTACGGTTGGCTCGACGCGCTGATCCAGAGCGGTGTGTATCTGGGCTACACCGGATTTGCGTTTATCACCTCGCTCGTGGCGCGGCAGCAGGCGGATTCGCGCGAGGAGTTCAGGCGCCTGAATTCCGAGTTGCGTGCGACGCGAAAACTGCTCGCCGAATCCAGCCGCATCGCCGAACGCATGCGCATCTCGCGCGAGCTGCATGACCTGGTCGGGCATCATTTGACCGCGCTGAGTTTGAACCTCGAAGTCGCCAGTCACCTCGTCAGCGGCGGCGCGCAGGAGCACGTGCGCCAGGCGCAGTCGGTCGCAAAATTATTGTTGTCCGATGTGCGCGAAGTGGTGAGCCAGTTGCGCGACGGCGACGCGATCGATCTGACCGAAGCGTTGCGCACGATCGTCGAAGGCGTGCCGGCGTTGGCGATCCATCTCGAACTGCCGCCGCGCTTTGCGGTGGACGATCCGCGCCGTGCGCAGGTACTGTTGCGCTGCACGCAGGAAATCATCACCAATGCGGTGCGACATGCCGATGCCAGAAATCTCTGGCTGCGTTTCGAGCATACTGCGGAAAAAGAATTGGCAATCCACGCCCGCGACGATGGGCTCGGTGCCGATATGCTGAAACAAGGTAACGGGCTGGTCGGCATGCGCGAGCGACTCGCGCAGCTCGGTGGCCGCTTGAACATCATCACGGCCAGGGGGCAGGGCTTCACGCTCGAAGCCTGGCTGCCACTGGAGACCACCGATTTATGATTTCCGTATGCCTGGTCGATGACCAGACCCTGGTGCGCCAGGGCATTCGCAGCTTGCTCGAACTGTCCGATTCGATTCGTGTCATCGCCGAAGCGGTGGATGGCGCGCAGGCGGTCGAGATCATTCCGCAGGTCAAGCCCGATGTCGTATTGCTCGACATGCGCATGCCCGGGTTGTCCGGCCTCGACGTGCTGAACGCGCTCGCCGCAAAACAGCAATTGCCGCCCACGATCATCCTGACTACGTTCGACGACGATCAGATCGTGCTGGCCGGATTGAAAGCCGGCGCGCGCGGTTATCTGCTCAAGGACGTGTCGCTCGATCAACTCGTGACCGCGGTGAAAACCGTGGCCGAAGGCGGCTCATTGGTGGCGCCGATCCTGAGCCAGCGCCTGCTGTCTGGCCTGGAGCGCATGCAGAACGATTTCACCAGCCTCGATCGGCCCGATCCGCTGACCGAGCGCGAAACCGAAATCCTGCGCCTGATGGCCAGCGGCTACAGCAACAAGGAAATCGCCAATTCGCTGAACGTGGCCGAAGGCACGGTGAAAAATCACGTCTCGAATATTCTCTCCAAGCTCGGCGTGCGCGATCGCACACGTGCCGTATTGAAGGCGTTCGAGCTGGGGATTGTTTAAGGTTTCTGCCGAATGCAATCACCCAACGCTTCCATGCCATGAGTTGGGGTCGTTCACGATCGCGACTTGAGTTAAGCTTCGCCCGGTACGTTATAACGTCTCGTCTGTGCTGACGACCAGCGCCGCTACTGGCGTGCTGACAACTACCGGAATTCTCGATGAAAAAATCGCTGTTCGCGTTGTGCGTGGTTACCGCACCGATCGCGTGTGTCTTGTCCGCGCCGGTGATGGCTGCGGATACCAGTACCGCCGCGCAGTTGCAGGCGCTCGATGCACGTATCCGCGCGCTGGAAGTCGAAGGCCAGAAGTTGCGCGAGCAAACCGCCTCGGCATTGGCGGCGGCTGATGCGGCGCGTGTCGAACTCGAAAAAATGAAAGCCGCGCAGCAGTCGGAACAGGCATCGACGCAGCAAAGCGCAGCGCTGGCGAATGTTTCCGCGCCGGCTGAATCATCCGGGCCTTCCGCCGGCGGCGCCAACGGCAACGCGTTCAATCCGGCGATCGCCGTGATCATGAACGGGCTGTACGGACATCATTCGTTGAATCCCGATCATTACGTACGCGCCGGTTTTCCGCTGGTCGACGGCACTGGTCCGGGCAAACAAGGCCTGTCGCTCGGCGAGAGCGAGATCTCGTTCGCGGCGAATATCGACGACAAATTTTACGGTCAGCTCACGCTGAGCTACGACGATGACAACGGCAAGATCGGCACCAGTATCGAGGAGGCCTACATCGATACGCTGACCTTGCCGGACGGCTTCAACGTGCGCGCCGGGCGCTTTTATTCGAACATCGGTTATCTCAACAGCCATCACACGCACACCGACAATTTCGTCGATCGACCGCTTGCATATCAGGCGTTTCTCGGCAATCAGTACGGCGACGACGGTGCGCAAGTGCGCTGGGTTGCGCCGCTGGATTTTTTCCTCGAACTCGGCGGTGAAATTTTTCGCGGCGAGAGTTTCCCGACCGCCGGCGCCAATCAAGGTGGTATCGGTACGCACACCTTGTTCGCGCATGCTGGCGGCGATGTCGGCACCGACAATTCGTGGCTCGCAGGCGTATCCGTGCTGAAGGCGAAAACGTCGCTGGCCGATGACGGCTTCAGTGGCGACAACACCTTGTACGTTGCCGACGCGACCTGGAAATGGGCGCCGAACGGCAATACCAAGGACGGCGGCGTGACCGTGCGCGGCGAATATTTCCTCGATCGGCGCGATGGCACGTACGCGCTGCCGCTGGCTGCGACGCTGGATCTGAGCAATCCGTTGATGAATCAACCCGCGTTGAGTCAGCCTTGGCTCGGCGACCGCCGGGGCGGTTATGTCGAGGCGGTGTATCGCCTGAATCGCGTGTGGGATCTCGGTTATCGCTTCGACAAACTGTGGGCGCCGAGCAGCGGTCCGTTCGCCAACGATTTTGATCCGGTACGGCACAGTCTGGAGCTGACCTGGCGCAACAGCGAGTTCAGTTTTTTCCGCCTGCAATACAGTCATGACGATCCGACCCGCAACAGCACCGACAACGCGATCTACCTGCAATACGACGTCAGCCTCGGTGCGCATGGCGCGCACAAGTTCTAGGCCGCTGCATACGAAATTCCAACGAGAGTACAAATGAACAAGTTCGCATTTTTCACATTGTTGCTTTTTACATTCGCCGCGCCGAGTGCGCATGCGTTGAACGTGTTTGCGTGCGAACCCGAGTGGGGCGCGCTCGTGCACGAACTCGCCGGCGATGCCGTGACCGTGGATGTCGGCACCACCGCGCTGCAGGATGTGCACGTGATCGAAGCCAAGCCGAGCCTGATCGCCAAGGTGCGCCGCGCCGATCTGGTGATTTGCTCGGGTGCTGATCTGGAGATCGGCTGGTTGCCGCAATTGATTCGCCAGGCCGGCAATTCGAAGGTCGCATCGGGTCCGGGCTATTTCATGGCGGCGGAGCAGATCGTCACGCTCGAAAAACCGTCCAAGCTCGATCGTTCGGAAGGCGACGTGCATCCGCAGGGCAATCCGCATTTCCAGCTCGATCCGTATCGTGTGCTCGCCGTCGCCAAGGCCGTGGATGCGCGCCTGATCGAACTCGATCCGGGCAAGGCGGCGGTGTATCAACAGCGTCTCGCCGATTTCAGCACACGCTGGCAGGCGGCGATCAAGGTCTGGGAAACTCGCGCCGCGCCGTTGAAGGGCCGCAAGGTGGTGGTGCATCACGGCAGCTGGATCTACCTGCTGCAATGGCTCGGCATGACCGAAATCGGTGCGCTCGAACCGAAACCCGGCGTGCCGCCGACCAGCGCGCATCTGGCCAGCCTGATCGATATCACCAAGAGCGGCAACACGCTGGCGATCCTGCGCGCGGCGTACCAAGACCCGAAGCCGGGCGACTGGCTGTCCGAACATACCGGCGTGCCGGCGATCACGTTGCCGTTCACCGTCGGTGGCGATGACAAAGCGAAGGACCTGTTCGGCCTGTTCGATTCGACCATCGACAAACTGCTCGCGGTGGTGAAATGAACTGGGACGGACTCGAACTCAGCATTCTCGGACCGGCGTGTATCGCCGGTTTGCTGGTGTTGTCGACGCACGTGCCGCTCGGCCAGCAAGTGCTCGCGCGCGGCATCATCTTCATCGATCTGGCGATCGCACAAGTGGCCGCGCTCGGCGTAATCCTCGCGCAATACCTCGGCATGGACGAACAGGGTTACGGCGTCGAGATCGCCGCGGCGATTGCCGCCTTGATCGGCGCGACCTTGCTGACCTGGACCGATCGCAAGTGGCCGGATTATCAGGAGCCGCTGATCGGCACACTGTTCGTGCTCGCGGCCACAGGCAGCTTGTTGTTGCTGGCGAACAATCCGCACGGCGGTGAACATCTGAAGGATTTGCTGGTTGGTCAGATCCTGTGGGTCAGCATCGGTCAGTTGATTCCGGTCGCGGTGTTGTCGGTATTGTTGCTTACTGCGATGTGGTTCTGGCGCGGACGTCTGTCGGGCCTGCTGTTCTACGGCTTGTTTGCGCTCGCGATCACCGCGTCGGTGCAATTGGTCGGGGTGTACCTGGTGTTCGCCAGCCTGATCGTGCCGGCGCTGGCGACGGTCGGTATCGCAAAAACCTCGCGCCGGCTGGCGCTGGCGTATGCGATCGGTGCAGGCGGTTATATCTCGGGCCTCGTGCTGTCTGCCGTGCTGGATTTGCCGAGCGGCGCGATGATCGTCTGGACACTTGCCGGCTGCGGCATTCTGGCGCGCGTGCTCATGCGATTCGGCCGTGGAACCCGCACCAGCGCCGTTGCGTCGGCTTAGCGTTCGCCCGCTGCTGGAATAGTCGAGGCGGCGCTTGCACAATTGCCACGGCACGCGATTTTGTCAAATATTCCATCGGATTGTCGTCAG
Source organism: Pseudolysobacter sp. (assembly GCA_025351985.1). GTDB lineage: Bacteria > Pseudomonadota > Gammaproteobacteria > Xanthomonadales > Rhodanobacteraceae > Pseudolysobacter. Next base: position 2,626 of record JANXUW010000209.1, on the reverse strand, counting down.
CCGATAGCCATCCAGCGCGAGAGTCAGTAACATCAGCGATTCGGCTGTCGCGCGTGCCTGCTTTGAGTCAGGTCGCGGCTGCCGGGTCATGCCGGGCACGCCCCGCGATCGCCTGGTTGGCATCGTGCGGAGACTGTGCCGGGGCTGGATAACACCTGGAGAACGTGGAATGGTCCGTCTGTTAGAATTTGTCGTTGCGATCGTGATCGTATTCATATTGGCTGTGCTGTTCGGCGTTGCATTGCCGAATCACGGTCATATCGAGCGCACGCTCGAAATCAGCAACCCGGCACGTCAGGTGTACGACTCGATCGACGGGTTCAGTACCTATCCGAGCTGGAGCGCACTGAGCAGCTACGATGCCGGTGTGAAGTTCACGCCGTCCGGCCCGGTGACCGGCAAGGACGCGAAGATCGATTGGGCCAGCACCAGCCCGCAGATCGGCAACGGCAGTCTGACGATCGTCTCCGACCAGCAGGATACGCAGGTCAAGATGGCGCTCGAAAACGACTGGAAGGGCTTGAACAAGGCCTACACGATCGATCTCGCACCGACGCAGAACGGCAAGACCGTCAAGATCACCTGGGCCTACGATACCGACTACGGCTGGGATTTGATCGCGCGTTATTCGGGCCTGTACCTCGAAGGCGATCCTGCCGCGCAGATCCAGCTCAACCTCGGCAAGTTGTCCAACACGCTGGCGACCGTGCCGCTGGTGGACTACAAGGATACGGTCATCGAGATCGTCGATGTCACGGCCAAGCCGGTGCTGATGGTTTCGACCAGCGCCAAGCGTTCACTCGATGAAGTGGCCGATGCCACCGACAAGGCCACCGGTCTGATCAACGACGTGATCAAGAAAAACAAGCTCGTGGCGAATGGCCCGCGCACCACCGTCACCACCAACTGGGGCGACGATACCTACAGTTTCGACGTGCTCGTTCCGGTGGATCGCAACGATATCAATCTGCCCGAAGATGGTCCGGTCAAGGCCGCGAACAGCTTTGCCGGCAAGGCGCTCAAGAATACCTTCACCGATTCGCCGGCACTGCTGCCGCTCGTTCGGCTCAAGCTCAAGGCGTATGCCTTGACTCACGGCTACAAGTTCGACGACACCACCGAAACCGGCACGGGCCGGTTCTTCGATGAACTCACGACCACTGATCCGGCTGCGGCCGACGATCAGCAATCCTTCAACGTTTATCTGCCGATCCAGACGCAATAAATGTTGTTGCATTGATTCAAGCAAGGCGGCTTTCGGGCCGCCTTTGTTTTTGCGGCGAAAGATTTTTCAGGCGCGGGAACTTTTTGCAAAATATGTTGTAAATTCTCCGGCCGGCTTGCTTTGCGTGGTCCGCGCACCCGGCCGGAAGCCGCTGTTATCTCGACGAACAACCCATGGCGATACGACGATGATAGAAACCCGACAACTCACGAAACGCTACGGCGCGTTCACCGCCGTGGACAACATCAGTTTCAAGGTGGAACCCGGCCAGGTGCTCGGTTTCCTCGGCCCGAATGGCGCCGGAAAATCCACCACGATGAAGATGATCGCGGGGTTTCTCGCGCCGACCAGTGGTGGCATCAGCGTGTGTGGTTTCGATGTGCAGAAGCAGTCGATCCAGGCCAAGCAGGCGCTCGGATATCTGCCCGAAGGTGCGCCGAGCTACGGCGAAATGACGCCGCGGAAATTCCTCAGTTTCATCGCCGATGTGCGCGGACTCAAGGGCAAACATCGCGAGCAGCGCCTCGATGACGTGATCGAGCGCCTGCATCTGAATGCGGTGCTTGATCAGTCGATCGAAACCTTGTCGAAGGGTTTCAAGCGTCGCGTCGGCCTCGCCCAGGCGATCCTGCACGATCCGCAGGCGCTGGTATTGGACGAGCCCACCGACGGTCTCGATCCGAACCAGAAACACGAAGTGCGCGCGCTGATCAACGCGATGGCGCGCGACAAGATCATCATCATTTCCACGCACATCCTCGAAGAAGTACACGAGGTCTGTAATCGCGCCATCATCATCGCCCACGGCAAGGTGCTGGCCGATGCCACGCCGGGCGAGCTCGAAGCGCGTTCGCGTTATCACCAGGCGGTGTCGCTGACCACCAGCAACGTGAATGCAGCGCGCGAGGCGTTGAGCCGCATCGCCGATGTCGAGGTGGTCGAAGTCGATCCGCAGGATCACCGCATCACCGCATTCCCGAAACCCGGCCGGCAGATTTTTGCCGCAGTCAGCGAGCTGGTCAAGGCGCAGGGAATTCCGGTCAGCGAATTGCAACTCGAAAGCGGTCGGCTCGATGAAGTGTTCCGCACCATTACCCAGGGCGAGCAGCAGGAGGCCGCGGCATGAATACGATCCTGACTCTTTTCAAACGCGAGCTCGGCAGTTATTTCGCCACGCCGGTCGCGTATGTTTTCATCGTGATCTTTCTCGCGCTGGCCGGTGCGTTCACGTTTTATCTCGGCGGTTTTTACGAGCGAGGCCAGGCCGATCTGCAGCCGTTTTTCAATTTCCATCCTTGGCTTTATCTGTTCCTTGTGCCGGCCGTTTCGATGCGCATGTGGGCGGAGGAACGCAAGAGCGGCACGATCGAAATGCTGCTGACCTTGCCGATAACCATGTGG
>JANXUW010000207.1 GCA_025351985.1 Pseudolysobacter sp. | reverse complement strand
GTTCTCGGTCAGGTGCTCGTAGGACAAGGGCAACTCCACTTGGCGGTGTAGCTGTTCAGGCTACCGCACCTGACCACTTCACCGCTGCTGGTGTTGCACTTCAGAGTTGAATCCGCCGAGTTGCGATGGCATGCCGGGTGTTCACCACAGACAAACTTGTGCAACCAAGGCAGACTCTTTGTGCAAATGGCGCACTTAAGTTTGAGCAGCGCTAGACACCCGCACTCAAGCCTGGGCATCTTCGGTCGCAACGCACTTAAGTTTGATCACAAATAGTCGCCTAGAGGCTAATGACTTAAGGTGCACAGCAGCGACTCTTCACAGAAAATACGCTTTTACTCTTTTTGCGCCGCACTCGAAATCGCGATCGGTATAATTTCCTCGCCAATACCGAGGTAGCTACGCATGCAGCCCACGAGTGACCAAGTCGCAATACAGCTTCGCGACCGTTTGCTGAATCAGGAAACATGGTACGACAGCGCCGAGGTCATCCAACGCATATATCGAACTTTGGAAGTGGACAATCCCGAAAGCTGCACACAGCAGCTTCGCCTGGCCAAGAAACTCTTCGGCGTGCGTCGCTCGACGCGTTATCTGCATCCCGCATTTCAGTTCGATCCGATCACAGGCATGCTCTCCACAGCCATGACACGTCTCTTGGCGGTCATGCCGCTGTCGGATGCAAACTGGTCGAATGCGTTCTGGCTGTTTCTTCCTACGGGACGATTGCCAGGTGATGCACGTCCCGCGGACCTGTTTCATAGCGATCCGGAGTCCGTCATTCTTGCCGCTACTTTGGACTTCCATGGCGAGGTCGATGCCTGGTAATCGGCAACTCTCTATGCGGCACCTATGCGTTGGCCTGAGCTGAGATGGCTATATCTTCTTTTCGGAAGCCCGCTTTACCGTCGGTTTGACAGTTACTTTCTTTCGAGACGCCACAATGACCGCGCGTTCAGATATTTTCAGAGCGCGTCGCTGCTTCGCCAGCTCCTGCTGCAGATCGCGGCGTTCGGCTTGGAGGCGCTCCAACCCTTGCGTGTATCGCGCGCGTTCGCGATCGAGATCCGCGGCGAGGGATTTCGCTGCGCGCTGAGCAACTTTGGTTTCTTCACGCGAACGGTCGACTTCCTGCAGCCAGCGCTGTTCAGCGGCATTCGCCCGATCCAAGTCGAGCCGAAGTCGACTTAGTTCGATCTCGGCTTCACGCCGTACGTCCGCCAGCGTGGTCTGCAACGCCGCGACGGATGCCGCCATCTGGGTATTGGCGGCTTGTTGCTCACCAGCTCGGCGGTGCTCGGCATCCCGCTGCGCGTCGGCTAATTCTCGGTCCCGTACCAGCTGAGCTATTTCACGCTGGTATGTGAGTTCTGATGCGGCCGCGGCATCTATTTCCCGTTGGGCCTCATTGCGCAATGCGATCGCCTCGGATTCGCGCTCCGCGAGCTCCTTTTGAGCAATGCTGCGCGCCGCGATCGTTGCTTCCGACCAAAGGGTCATTACCGCGCGCTGCACGCTTTCTGGAAGCCCAGGTAGATTGGCGCGCGCCTGCGCAGCCAGGCGCTCCGACAAGCCGGCCCACCAGACCCCGAGCAATCGTGTCAGTGTGTTGGGCGAGCCAGTACCAAGCTCGGCCCGTACTTTTTCGATGGTCGGGCGTTCGCCACGCTGCAAAAGTGCGTCAGCGGCGATATCGACTTGGGATTGAGTGATGCCACGCGCCATTTGCGTCTCCGTGTTGGATGCCCTACTCTTTCGCTATCGTACCGATGATAATTGATAGTTATCGTCGGTATGAAGAAATATTCGTATATTTAACTACATTATACATATGTTATGAAACGCTCAAAATTGATCGCGGTTGCGCCGCCGGATCAGGCGCTGGTTCCTGACAGGCTTGCGGCTGAGGCATTTGAGGCCGTTCGCGATATTCTCGCGGAAGCTGCCTCGGCAAACACCACGCGCAGCTACGCTACCGCCCTTCGCTACTGGGCTGCCTGGTTCTCGGCCAGATATTCGCGACCCTTCGTGCTGCCGATGCCGGAAGCCGCCGTCGTTCAGTTCATTGTGGACCACGTTCAGCGACGCACACGTCAAGGCATTGCACACGACTTGCCAGCAACAATCGATGCTGCATTGGTCGCGTCCGGTGCCAAGAACGCACTGGGTCCGCTGAAACTCTCGACGATCGTGCATCGGATTGCGGTTTTATCACGGGTTCACGGCGCCAAGCGCTTGGCGAATCCGTGTGAGCAACCTGGTGTCCGCCATCTGTTGAGTCGGGCCCGTCGCGCCTCGGTTAAACGTGGCGAGCGCCCGGCCAAAAAAACGGCAATTACACGTGCTGAACTGGAAGCGCTGCTGACCTCGTGCGACGATTCTCTCGAAGGATTACGCGATCGCGCCCTTCTGTTATTCGGTTTTGCCAGCGGCGGACGGCGACGCAGTGAGATTGCCTTGGCGGACATGGCATCGTTGTCGCGCGTGGGCTCCAACGCGTTCATCTTTCGTTTGGAGCACAGTAAGACGCAACAAGCAGGTCCCACCTCGGAATCCGCACCGGACAAGCCCATTCTCGACATCGCGGCGGAGGCACTCGACGCTTGGCTTACCGCTTCTGCGATCAGCGAGGGGGCGATTTTCCGACGTCTGTGGAAAAACCGTATCGGTGATGCCCTCTCCCCCGCTGCTGTGGGCGCGATCGTCCAAAGACGGGCACGTCTAGCGGGGGCAAAGGGAGATTTTGGGGGGCATAGCTTGCGCTCCGGGTTTGTGACGGAAGCCGGGCGGCAAGGTGTGCCGTTGCCCTCGGTCATGGCTATGACTGACCACCGTTCGGTAGCTACCGTGGTGGGTTATTTTCAGTCCGGATCGGCACTTCTTAATCACGCAGCCTCTCTACTGTCTCTCGAAAAAAAGGAGGCATAGCCGCAGTTCAAGGTACTTGTCTGCCACCTTCACACGCGCTCGATGGTAGAAGTAGGAG
>JANXUW010000618.1 GCA_025351985.1 Pseudolysobacter sp. | reverse complement strand
CAACAGGAGTTGTCCGTACCACGCGGCATCAAACGATTGAACAGCAGCAAATGCAGTGTTCGATTGCGCCAGGGCAAGCAGCCAGACCACGAGCAAGATGGAACCCAGACTCAGAAAAATCCCGGTGCCACGATGCACGATGGATAGGACCGAAGTGAGCTGCGGACGATAAACCTGCAGATGCGGAGAAAGCGGTCGGGATGACTGATGCATGCTAGTCGCCTATTCGAGAATCTTGCGGAAAGTCTCGCTCGTTCCTGTCGACTTGTGCAGCATGAATTGCCGAATCACAAATCGCCGTGAACACACACTCAAAAATCGATACAGCGGCCATTCTTTTCCCAGTCGCCGTAACGCGTCGGATCGAGGCCATCGCGACCACCGATTTCTTTCGCTGGCGTTGGCGCAGGCGGGACGGCAGACGCGGAATCGGTCGTCTGGTCGGGCACTGCGGGAATCGGGATGGGTAACTGTTCGGGCATGGGCGTGTTTAGCAGGCGAAGCGTAATGCCGCGATGCACAAAGGTCAAATCATCCATCGCTCGCGCACGCTAGCGGTTTTCCTGCGCCGGATATCGCGCTGGCGCTTGCTCATGCTGATGCGCGCCTCTACATTGCAGGTCTGCCGCGCATTTCGCGGATGCTGATCGAGTCCGCATGATTTACGCACTGCCCTCCCCGCAATTGATCGAGATCCAAGGCGACGATGCTGTTGCGTTCGCCAACGCCCAGTTCTGCAACGACGTGCTCGCGCTACAAGTCGGCGCGTGGCAGTACAACGCGTGGCTGAATCCGCAGGGTCGGGTGCACGCTTTTTTCGCATTGTTGCGTCCGCGGGAGACCAGGCTGGTGTTGATCTTGCGCGGCGGCGACGCCGATGAAATGGCTGCCGATCTGGCACGCTACAAATTTCGCAGCAAGGTTGACATCCGCACGCTGTCGAATTGGCATGCGCAAGGTATCAGCGGTGCGCAGGCAGTCGCGCATCAGGCAGACGCCGATCTTTTCAGCAACGCTTCGGGCGCGAAAAAAATTCTGCACGCCGATGACTGGTTCGCCATTGCGCAAGCCGGCAGCGAGCCACGCCTGCTGTCGTTGACTGCGGCACAGCCAGAACCATTCGCCTTGGCTAGCGATGATCGAACTCGCGATTCCAATGCGTGGTTGCTGGCAGATATCTGCGCCGGACTGCCGCATCTGGAAAGCGCGACGCGCGACGAATTTCTGCCGCAGGCGCTCGGACTTGAGCGCCTCGATACAATCAGTTTCAACAAGGGCTGTTATCCGGGGCAAGAAGTCGTGGCGCGTGTGCACTTCAAGGGCGGCAACAAACGCCAGATGCACATGATCGAATTTGCGGCGCAACCATCACCAGCGGCGGGCACCGCGATTCATGCCGCCAACGACGATTCGCAACCGGCTGGGGTGCTGCTGCAATGCGCATCCGCGTCGAGCACAAAGATGCTCGCGCTGGCGGTATTGCGGCAAGAACTCGCCGATCAGCCACTGCATGTGGCTGGCGCAGGCGCTATTTCTTTATCGATTGGAGTACCCTTGCCGAAGATTTAGAAACACGACTTTGCGGATCGGCATTCGGTATGGAAATTCGCATCCAGGCAGGTTCAAGAATCAGGAAACTATGTCCGATACGCACGGAAACACATCGGCATATTGCGAGCTCAGCCAAGGACAGGCCGGCGGCTTGCTTGATCGGGGGAGATGGCGCTATGGCAATAGTTGACAAAGGTCTCGGGCGCGCAGGCGCGATGTGGATGCGTTCGGCAATATTCCTGGCGGCAATGACAGCCAGCCCGGCGGTGACACTCGCTGCCCAATACACTTTTGCGGTCGAGCCAGCCTATCCCGCGGAGCAGACCCAGGCGATCTACAAGCCGCTGCTGAGTTATCTGAGCAAGGCCACTGGCGAGCAATTCACCCTCGTCACCTCGAAGAATTATCACTTTTACTGGCGCGACATCCGCGCCGGCAGCAGCAGCGACTTTGCCTACGACGAAGCGCATCTGGCCGACTATCGCATTAGTCATTCGCAATACGTTCCATTGGTGCGCGCTCCGGAAAACACCGGCTACAGCTTGGTCGCCAACCCCGACGTCGCGAGCAAAGGCCTGAGTGCGTTGGTCGGGCATCGAGTCGCGACCATGGCAGCGCCGAGCCTCGGTTACGCGGTTTTGCTCAGCTTCTATCCCGATCCGCTGCGACAGCCGGAAATCCAGTCGTCCGCTGCTTCGTGGAAGGATGCGATCGAGTCGGTATTCGGCGAGGAAGCGGACGCCGCCATACTGCCAAACTGGTTGCGGGTGCAGTATCCGAATCTCACTGTGATGAAAACCTCACGCGACTTCCCGGGTGCCACGGTGATGGCTGCCGCGAGCGTGCCCGCCGATGTGCGGCAGAAAGTCAAGGATGCGTTGCTCAAACTGCACGAAGATCCAGCCTTGTACGACGTGCTGAATCAGCTCGGCATCAGCAAGTTCGTCGCCGCCGAGGCGACGGAATTCCACGGTATCGAACAGATGCTCAAGGAGTTCTACGGATATCAGTAGTTCAGTCTGATTTCCATCGCAAATATCGAAAACGGCCAGACATCTGTTTTAGCGAGATAGAAAAAAGTCAAGTGCGGCTGTAACTCCGACGGCTGCCCAGTTAGCGCCGCGATAACAGCGGATTTCTTGCTTGATTTCAGAGAAATTTAAGAAACTTCTGCCATCTTCTATGAAAAATCAAAATTTTCATCGAAATCACCGAAAATTCGGCGAAATAAATTTTTCGAGCGCTGTGCAAACGCGTTGATTTCACACAGCTGTAACGAAATATTTCCACGATTCTCTTAAAATGTTGCGGCGATACAACAGCATTATGGCTCTGCAAGCAGGCCCCTTCAGCGGGCGTTAGGCTTCAGCCGTTATCTTCGCCGGCAACTTGGAACCCCGGTTCCTCCGCACTTGCAGTGCAGTGCCTTGTTTGCGAGCGTCATCGACGTCTCTTTCCCGCCATCTTCGGGAACATTCAGGGTATGCCCGATACGGAGTATGTCTATCAATGAAACTTGCATGGCTGTTATGGCTGGCTTCCGCCTTGCCGCAACCTGTAGCAGATCGAACCTGTCTAGCTGCCACGATCTATCTTGAAGCCCAGAGTCAATCAGCCCTTGGTCAGCTGGCAGTAGCTGAGGTAGCACAGCGTCGTCGCACGAACGGACGCTGGGGCAAGAGTCTCTGCGATGTCGTCGAAGCACGCGATCAGTTTGCGTTATCCACGACCAGCAAGAGTTACATCTTCGACAATATCGATTCGTGGAAAACCGCGTGGGAAGTCTCGGGTGCATCGATCGCGATGTGGTGGCTACCCGAACAATGGCGCGTTGCGGTCGTCCCCAAGGCCGACCACTTTCTGCTGGCCTCGTCGATGATTCCCTCTTGGGTGCACGGCGCGCCGCTGGCGACAATCGGCGAGCATAATTTTTATCACGTCATCGACTGATAGCTCGATTTTCCTTCAAGAAAAAACCCGCTAAACAAAA
>JANXUW010000188.1 GCA_025351985.1 Pseudolysobacter sp. | reverse complement strand
GCTAATTGATTGAGTAAGTAGCATCATGTTTTTATCCGTCGAATGTCTTGAATATGTCATGACTCAACGGTAGTGGTGATCCGATTCGGTGCGCTCAGATGCATTGCGCCTGGCATGGACTTTTCCCGATCTTTGGTCGGCGGGCAACGATGCAGACAAACACAATGAACTGATTGTGTCTCGATACAAAACGCTACCAGCCTTTGGCTGGATCTTGTTTCGATAAAATAGCCAATAGAAATAATATTCAATTCAATTCGCCAGTTGGCAACCAGCAGAAGAAAAATTTCGCTGTATTCGAGTAAGCAACTTGTGATGTCAACGATTTGTGAATTAATTAGCGGTACTAACGCCTCGGCGCATTGCGTCTCTCACTGCACGAGAGTAGTTTTTTCCGGCCGTTGATGTACCGCTGAAAAATATGGCGAGACAGTCAGACGGCATCTTCGCATGACAAGGAGTGAGCGATGAAAAGCAAATGGTGTGTGAAAGGATTTTGTGCGTGTGGCGGTTTGCTGGTGCGCATGTTCTCCGTGGCGGTTCTGGTTTCGGCCTTTGCAGTTCCAGGGCACGCCAAGATGTACGAGGAACCCATGAGTTTCTCGCTGAAAGACAAATCGCAGGAACAGGTCGAACGCAAGGTTCTACCGAAAATCAATATCGAACGCCTGCTTGCCGAAGACCGGGACCGTGGCAAAAATCTGCAAACTCCGGCCCCCCATCGCTTCGCCGTTGCAGCGGATCAGGCGTATACGCTGGACAAGGCCGGCACCTGGCAAACGCTCGCCGATGGTCGACTCTGGCGTCTGCGCATCAATTCGCCGGGCGCCAAAAGTCTGAGTCTCGGTATCACCCGTTTCGATCTGCCCGAGGGCGCAAAACTGTGGATCTACAATCCTGCGCACACCGCGGTGGAAGGTCCTTACACCGCGCGCAATCGCAGCCATCTCGGCAGCTTGTGGACACCGGTGATTCAGGGCGACGAAATCGTCGTCGAAATCTTTGCGCCGTCCGGCAGTTCGCAACCGGTGATCGAAATCGGCAAGGTGAATCAGGGCTACCGTGGCTTCGAGAAAAACGTTCCCGGCGGCGGCACCGAAGGCACCTGCGAGAACGACGTGGTCTGTCCGGTCGGCGATCCGTGGCGCAAACAAATACGCGCCGTAGGCGTCTACACCAAAAACGGAACGGCCGATTGCACCGGTACCTTGCTCAACGACACCGCGCACGATTTCAAGCCGTATTTCTTGTCGGCAAATCATTGCGGCGTGGACAGCACCAGCGATGCGACGATCGTCGTGTACTGGAACTACGAGTCGGCAACGTGCGGCACCCACGGCCCAGGTTCAACGGCCGACAACCAATCCGGATCCACCTTCCGCGCGAGCTACGCACCCAGCGATTTCCTGCTGTTTGAACTGGATGCGAAACCCGATCCGAGTTTCAACGTTTTCTACGCAGGCTGGGATGCGACCGGCGCGATACCGCCATCGGAAGTGGGTATCCACCATCCGGCCGCCGACGTGAAAGCGATCAGCTTCGCCAATAGTGCCGCGGATACCACCGCCTACAACTCAGCCGCGCACGATCCGGCGGGCAATCATTGGCGCGTGCTATGGAATTCGGGCGTGACTGAACCGGGTTCATCGGGATCCTGCCTTTTCAATACCAGCAACCAACGTTGCATCGGCCAGTTGCACGGCGGGCCGTCGGCCTGCGGCGGCGCCGACCTGCACGATTATTACGGTCGCCTGAGCGTGAGCTGGAACGGCGGTGGCACCTCCGCCACGCGCCTCAAGGACTGGCTTGATCCGGGTAATACCGGCAGCTTGGGACTGGATGGCGATCCGCATATCACCACGGCCAACGGCGTGCATTACGATTTCCAGAGCGCCGGCGAATTCGTTTCTCTGCGTGATGCGGATGGCCTCGAAATCCAGACGCGACAAACACCGATCGCGACGACGTTCAATCCCGGCGCCGACGCACACGATGGACTCGCCACCTGCGTCAGCCTGAATACTGCCGTCGCCGCGCGCGTCAGTAAACATCGCGTGACCTACGAGCCGAACCTCAGTGGCGTGCCGGATCCGAGCGGCCTGCAGTTGCGTGTGGATGGTGCACTTATGACCTTGGGTGCGAGCGGTCACGATCTCGGCGGCGGTGCACGTATCGCAAAAACCGCGGCGCCGGGCGGGCTGGAAATTGCTTTCCCCGACAGCAGCGTCTTGTACGTAACGCCGGGTTGGTGGGCCGATCAAGCCAAGTGGTTTTTGAATGTGGATGTCGTTCGCCCGCCATCCAGCGATGGTGCGTTACCGGGCAGTTTTCCCACCGGTGGCATTGCGGGCGCGATCGGGCCGGACAACTGGCTGCCGGCATTGCCGGATGGCAGCTCGATGGGCGCCATGCCTGCGACGTTGCATCAGCGTTATGTCGATCTCTACCAGAAGTTCGCCGATGCGTGGCGCGTGACCGACAAGACCAGCCTGTTCGACTACGCGCCGGGCAAGTCGACCGAGTCGTTCACGATGCGCAGTTGGCCGCTGGAAAAACCGCCCTGCGTGTTGCCAGAATCCAAACCTGCGCGTCCGGTCAACCAGGATATTGCCGAGCGTGTCTGTCGCCCGGTCGTGGGTGAAAATGCGCACAACAATTGCGTCTTCGACGTCATGGTCACCGGCAATCTTGAATTCGGCAAAACCTACGCGCTGACCCAGCAGATTCAGACCAACTCGACGCGCATCACGCTCAGCGATGACCGCGATCCGACCAAGCCCGGTGAACCGGTGGTGTTCACTGCCACGGTTTCGCGCACAGTGGTAAGCACCGATCGTGCTCCGGCCGGCAGCGTGCAATTCACCGTCGACGGCGAAAAGGTCGGCAAGCCAGTGCGGCTCGATGCGAACGGTCAGGCGCAATGGAAAACTGCGAGGCTCAAGCCCGGCACGCACAACGTGTCGGCCAGCTACATCGCCACCAAGGACGGGGCGTTGCTGCCGAGTATCAGTGCGGATCAGCAGCACACGGTCAAGGACGGCGGCTACGATCGATCCTGAAACAGGACAGCGACCGGATCGGCGTTCCGCAACAACGGAACGCCGGTCCGATCGCTGCTGACAGCAACACCAGCGCAGGCGGGCATTCCCGAGAGAACCAGCCCTTAGTCCTTGCCTGGAACCAGGAGGGTTCATTCAATGGCACGTTATCGCATCACGATTTCCAACCACAGCGGCCAAGCCATGGCCGATCTGGTGAAGGTATATCAAATTCAGGTGCTGGATCACGGTTCGCATCGCGACAAAGCAGCGGGTCTGGTGATTCACGCCATCGTCGAGGAAAGCGACATCCAGCGCCTGCAACAAGCCGGCTACAGCGTCGAACAACATGAAGATGTCGATGCAACCGGCAAGGCCCGCCAGAAAGAAGTCGGGCAGGGCAATCGCTATGAAAACGGACGACCACGCTGAGCCTGCGGTCTTGAATTTTTAAGGAGGAAAATCATGCCTTACCTGAATGTTGCCGAGGTGGAATCCGCGCTCGCGCTGGCGGCCTCAGCGCCGCATGCCGGTTTCACCCAACTTATTCCGCTGCCCAACCTGAGCTGGGAAGGGCGGCAATGCCATGCGATCAAGATTGCCAATGGCAGTGACTCTGGACGCCCCGGCGTATTTTTCCTCGGCGGTATCCATTCGCGCGAGTGGGGCAGTTCCGACATCCTGATCAATTTTGTCGAGCAAGTGGAACAGGCCTATTTGAACGGCACCGGGATCACGCTGGGCGCGAAGACGTTTCTGGCGTCCGAAATAAAAACCATCGTCGATGATCTCGACATCTATGTTTTCCCGCAGGCCAATCCTGACGGCCGAAACTACAGCATGAACAATGAGGCGATGTGGCGAAAAAACCGTCGCACCGCCGCGCCGAATTCCGGCGCCGGTAGTTGCGTCGGTGTCGACCTGAATCGCAATTTCGATTTCCTGTGGGATTTTCAAACGCAGTTCGCGCCGACCTCCACCGTTTCGTGTTCTGCCAATCCCTGCGACCACGATGTCTATCACGGCCCGAGCGCGTTTTCCGAACCCGAAACCCGCAACGTGCAATGGCTGCAGGATACCTTTGCGAACATCGGCTACTTCATTGACCTGCACAGTTACGGTCAGGATATTTTATACAGCTGGGGCGACGACGATAATCAGCAAACCGACCCGAGCAAGAATTTTCAGAATCCGGCGTACAACAACGTGCGTGGCCTTCTTGACGCGCTCGGACAGACCGGGCACGCGGCCTATCAGGAATACATTCCGCCGAGCGATTTGCCGCCGCGGGTTGATCTCGCCAACGCCTTCGCCAGCGGGATCAAAGCCGTGCGCGGCACGTCGTATCTGGTCGAGCAATCGGTCGGACTTTATCCCACCGCCGGGGCGTCCGACGACTACGCCTACAGCCGGCATTTTGTCGACGCGAGCAAGCGCAATGTCATGGCGTATACGCTGGAGTGGGGCACCGAATTCCAGCCGCCTTACAGCGAGATGCAGAACATCATCGCCGAGATCACTGCCGGCCTGTTGACGTTTTGTCTGTGGGTTCGCAGCAGCACGCAAAACTGCGTGCTCACGACCGATCGCAATACCTTCGGCAAGGACGAAATCGATGCGATGTTGCATGTGTCCTCGCCGGTCAGGGTGGAGGCGGCTTTTTACGTGGTCATCGACGGCTTTCGCCACGAGGAACTCGGCATCAGCGCGGCGACGCTGGTTGGTCTGCCCGACATAAAGCCCGCAATCACGTTCAGCCCCGCACTGGGCAAGGTCACCGCGCATGCAACTTCGTGCAGCACCGCCGGCAATACACTGGTCGCCGGGCCGCAACGTTTTACCTGGACCTACACGCTGCTGTTCGACGCGAGCAGCGATTTCACGCAGGAAATTTTGTCCGTGCTCATGACTGCGTCGCTGCCGACCAGCATCGGCATCACGATGTCGGCCACGGCACCGATCACCCTGACCAAACAAC
>JANXUW010000159.1 GCA_025351985.1 Pseudolysobacter sp. | reverse complement strand
CAACGAACGCGGCGTGATCGTCAACACCGCATCGGTCGCCGCCTATGAAGGCCAGATCGGCCAAGCCGCCTATGCCGCATCGAAAGGTGGCGTGGTCGGCATGACTTTGCCACTCGCACGCGAATTCGCGCGCATCGGTGTGCGCGTGATGACGGTCGCACCCGGTGTTTTCCACACGCCGATGGTCGATAGCATGCCGAGCAATGTGTACGAATCGTTGTGCGCACAAGTGCCGTATCCATCGCGCCTCGGCAAACCCGAGGAATACGCGAATCTGGTCGCGTTCATTCTCGAAAATCGCTACATGAATGGCGAAACCGTGCGCCTGGATGGCGCGATTCGTCTGCAGCCGAAATAAGCCTTCATCACCGCATTATTCGAGGTTCCAAAAAATGAAAGCCAACGAAGTCAAACGCGGCAACGTCGTCGAACACAACGGTCATGCCTACAGCGTGCGCGGGATCGAGCGCAGCTCGCCAAGCGCGCGCGGCGGCAACGTCACGTATCGCTTCACCTTGTACAGCGTGCCCGGAAATCAGAAATTCGACCTGAGCCTGCGCGCCGAGGACGACATCAAGGAAATCGATCTGTCGCGTCGTTCGTCGACGTTTTCATACATGGACGGCGAGGCGTTCGTGTTTCTCGATGCCGAAGATTTCACCCAGTACACGCTCGATGCGGAAGTTGTCGGTGAGATGTCCGGCTACATCAGCGAAGGCCTCGAAGGTTGCTGGATCCAGCTCATCGACGATCAACCGGTCGGCCTGCAATTGCCGCAATCGGTGGTGTTGCAAGTGATCGAAACCGCGCCCGAACTCAAAGGCGCGACCGCGACCAAACGGCCGAAGCCGGCCAAGCTCAGCACGGGCATCGAAATCCAGGTGCCGGAATACGTCGTCAACGGCGAACTCGTGCGCGTGAATACCGATACCGGCGAATTTTCCGGTCGCGCGTAGAACGCATCGACAGCGGCAGCAGACCATCCAGCGCGTGGCTTTTTTTCAGCGCGCCGGTTTTGTTGGCGACGTCAGCGGAAACGAAAAAATATCGCGCGTGTAGGTTTCCACAACCTCGCTGAAAGGCAGGTTGTCCTGCGTGTAGAGAATCGCGCGATGCTCCAGCACGTGCGACGGGATATCCAGCCGACCGTGCTTGTCTGTCGGCACTGGCTGCATTTCCCAGCCTTCTGCCAATGCTGGCCACAGCACCTTTGCTGCGATCGTTTCGCGACGGAAATTCAATTCCTTCACCGCGCGTCCGAATGGCGTATCGGTTTCTTCGAGCTGCCGATTCATGCTCGCCGTCAGGCGCGCCGGCACGTACCAGTTATCGGCTTCCGAAAGGATGTGTTGACCGCAGACCAACTGCACGCGTCGATATTTTACCGGCTCGGCGGCATCGACCTTGAGATCACGACGTTGTTCGGCGGTCGGCATTTTTTCGACCTCGCGCAGCAGGTGCGCCGTGATGTGCGCATCGTTTGCCAGATGGTGCAAACCGCACCAGCGTTCCAGCGTGAGTGTCGCGCTCGCATGGCTCAGCAGATCGGCGTTGAACGTCTGCAATAACGCCTGCGCTTTGAGGCGTGTCGCGAAATCATCCTGCCAGCCATCGGCAACGGAATCGTTGCGTGTGACCGCACTGCAGGCCGTTAGTCCGAGCGCCAGAAATGCGAGTGTGCGCATGCTCAATTCGCGTGCTGGCTCATCGTGGTGACAAGACCATCGCGGATCGTCACGACGATGGTTTTGTGATCGCGATAGTATTCCCAGCGTTCGCCCGAGGTTTCGCCTTTCTTTTTTGCGGCATGCGATTTGCGGTCGGGCTTGCCGACCAGATCGATCACATGACCGGCGCTGTCGCCGGTCGCAATGATGTGCGTGCCGATGCGAATCGAATCGGCGAAAGCGGCGCCGGACAGCCCCAACAAAATACAAAATGTGATCGTTTTCAGCATGACTTTCTCCTTGGTTCATCCGTGGGTGAAGCAGATATCAGCCGATTCGCGATCCGCACCAGCAAGCACCGCGACGGTTTGGAAAAACGACAGCGTGGGCATTATTGCACGACGCGGCGCAACCATTTCTGCGCCATGCGGCGCAGCGAAACATCGGCATCGTTATCGCGCGCAATCGAGTCGATGCCAAGCCACGCCAGCTCCAGCGATTCTTCGCTGACGGCAAACGCTTCGCTGCGCGTGGCGCGCACGACAAAACGCACGTCGTAGTGCCAATGCCCGGGCTCGTTATTACGCGCCGGAATCCAGTGCCGATCGATATCGAAAATGTGCGGATCGGCGATGACCAGATCGCACAAACCCGATTCTTCCTCGGCTTCGCGCAAAGCGACACGCGCCAGATCCTCATCGCCATCGGCATGACCGCCGAGCTGCAGCCAGCGCCCGAGCTTGCGGTGATGCGTGAGCAATACGCGTGCGCCGTCGGCACTGACCAGCCAAGCCGAGCCGGTGAAATGTCCGATAGGGTGACTGCGCTGAAATATCGCCGGATCAGAAGCAAGAAAGCGCATGAATTCATGCACGCTTTCACTCTCGTCAGTCGAGGCGAACGCGTATCTGGCAAACGCGGTTGCCAACGCAGCTTGGTTTGTATCCATTCGCAACGATCCTGACTTCGACACACGGCCTATGGTATCGCTTGCTGCCGGCGATTGGCGCTTGTGTGTGCGCCCCGTGCTGGGCTATCGTGGCGCGCCATTGCATCACGCGAGCCGGCAGACGACGAATGCCACCCTAGAAGTGGTTTGCACCGCTACTACCGGCGCCAAAATACCTGGGAGAGGGAAGTAAATGTTCAAGAACCTGTTTGTTACCCAACCGATCAAGGCGATGCCTTCGGTGATTGATGGCGTGGCCAGCTCAGCCAGCGTCGCGGGCGAAGTCACACTCAAACGTGCGCTCACCGCGAAACATTTGGTCATGCTCGGCATCGGCGCAATCATCGGCGCCGGCATCTTTGTACTGACCGGACAGGCCGCCGCCGAACACGCCGGACCGGCCGTGGTACTGAGCTTCGTTTTCGCCGGCATCGCCTGCGCTTTTGCCGGCTTGTGCTACGCCGAGTTCTCCTCGATGTTGCCGGTTTCAGGCAGCGCGTACTCCTACTCGTATGCCACCCTCGGCGAAGTCGTCGCGTGGTTCATCGGCTGGATGCTGATCCTCGAATATCTGTTCGCAGCATCTACGGTTGCGGTCGGCTGGTCGGGCTACGTCAACAGCCTGCTGCAATCGATCGGCGAGCTCGCGCACATGAATCTGGCGTTACCGCCCGAACTGTCCTCCGCACCGCTCACCGTAGTCAACGGCGCCATCCACACAACGGGGGCACTGATCAACCTGCCCGCCGTACTCATCATCGGTGCGATTAGCTGGCTGTGTTATGTCGGCATCACTCAATCGGCATCGGTCAACGCGGTGATCGTTGCGATCAAGCTGGTGGTGATCCTGCTGTTCATCGGTTTCAGCCTGCAGTTCGTCAACACCGCGAACTGGGTTCCGTTCATTCCGCCATCGGATGGCCACGGTCACTACGGCTGGGAAGGCGTGTTCCGCGGCGCATCGATCGTGTTCTTCTCCTATATCGGTTTCGACGCCGTTTCGACCGCCGCACAGGAAGCGAAAAATCCGCAGCGCGACATGCCAATCGGCATTCTCGGTTCGCTGGTCATCTGCACCGTGCTCTACATTATCGTCTCAGCGGTTATGACCGGCATCGCGCCATATGCCACGCTCGGTACGCCGCATCCGGTCGTGACTGCGCTCGAATCGCATGCGTTCCCGAGCTGGTTCAAGATCCTCATCGAGATCGGCGCAATTGCCGGTTTGTCATCGGTGATCCTGGTCATGTTGATGGGCCAGCCGCGCATTTTCTATGCAATGGCGAAGGATGGTCTGATGCCACCATTGCTGGGCCGCGTGCATCCGAAACATCAGACACCGTACATGGGCCAGATTATCGTCGGCATCATCGCCGCCGTGCTCGCTGGTCTGTTGCCGATCAACGTGCTGGGCGATCTGGTATCGATGGGTACGCTGCTTGCGTTCGCGACGGTATGTGTCGGTGTGTTGGTATTGCGCCGCACCCGACCGGATCTCAAGCGTCCGTTCCGCGTGCCAGCGGCTCCGCTGATTTGTGTGCTCGGCGCACTGAGCTGTTTCGGGCTGTTCCTGATCGCGTTCAAGGACAACTGGCTGTGGATGAGCTGCTGGATCATCCTCGGCATGGTGGTGTATTTCGGCTACGGCTATCGCCACAGCAAGCTGCGCGTTCGTAGCTGATCGCCGCATCCAAATTCGGCAGTTCGCGCTGCCGACTTTTTTCTTTTCCAACGTCCCTTCCGCAGTTTGCGCGGAACCGCATCTGATCGGCCGACCATGCTCAAGCAACTGCTCCGCACCAAACACCCACTCGCCGTCAATCAGGAGGCCGGCGAGATCCAGCTGCGCCGCACCCTCGGGCCATGGGGTCTGACCGCGATCGGCATCGGTGCAGTGATCGGCGGTGGCATCTTCGTGATTACCGGACAAGCTGCGGCTGAACATGCCGGACCGGCAGTAATGCTGTCGTTCGTGCTCGCTGCCATCTGCTGTTCGTTCTGCGCCTTGTGTTACGCGGAATTCGCGGCGATGGTGCCGGTTTCTGGCTCCGCATATTCGTATACCTACGCAACGATGGGCGAAGGTGCCGCGTGGTTTATCGGCTGGATGCTGATCCTCGAATACGGCATATCCGCGTCTGCCGTTGCCACCAGCTGGACCGGTTATTTCGTCAGCCTGCTCGATCACATCGGCATACATTTGCCTGCAGTTTTGACCAATGCTCCACTCGATGGACATCTGAACCCGACCGGCGCACTGGTGAATCTTCCTGCGGTCGGAATTGTGCTGGCGTTGACGGCACTTTGTTATGTCGGTATCCGCGAATCGGCAACGATCAACACGGTGATGGTCGCGCTGAAAATCTGCCTGATCATCCTGGTCATTTTCGCCGGCTGGCAATACGTGGACACACACTTATGGACACCGTTCATCCCCGCGAACGTGGCGCCGGGCAAATTCGGCTGGGACGGCGTGCTGCGCGGTGCGTCGATGGTGTTCTTCGCCTACATCGGCTTCGAAGCGACTTCT
>JANXUW010000606.1 GCA_025351985.1 Pseudolysobacter sp. | reverse complement strand
GACCGACCGTCTGCACCTGACGTGTGCTGCCTTCGGAAACCACCGAAATGGTATCGAGCTCGGACGTAGCCGTTGCCGCATCCGCAGGCGCGGCGGACGCCGACGCACTCGCATCCGGCGCGGCCACAGCGGTCGTATCCGCGAGCGTATCGGCAAAGGCATTGCTGCCGTGGCAGAGCACGGCAAAACTCAAGGCGAGCGACAAAGGGTGACGAGTAAATTTCATGGCGACGGTTACCTGGATGGAAAAATTTGGCAAACGCTCGCAGCGCCCGGCGTTTGAAAACGCGAGTCAGCGGCGTACAAGCCGAGCATTAGGCGTCACGAAAATGTCAGGCGAGTTGCAGAGAAAAGTCGCGGCGATTGCATACGCTGTAATTCGGCGAGATCGCCCACATCTTTGCGTTGCGCGATCTGCATGCGACATGTCGCGAAATTGCGTCGTTGGCAAAACCCAACCGCGCTCTGCATTGCGCGATAATAAGCAGGTGCGTGCGACGCCGTTTCGCGTTTTCCGTGGCGCAATCGCAGCTACAAAATGAATCTCCGCGCCGACGCGATCACGAACAGTGGGCGTCGCGTTGCGTTGGGATTACGATGTTCACCCAAACAAACACTGATGTCTGACCGATGAAGATCGCGACCTGGAATGTCAACTCGCTGAATGTGCGCCTGCCGCACCTGCTGGACTGGCTGCGCGCGGCCGCGCCGGATATCGTCGCGCTGCAGGAAACCAAACTTGAAGACGCGCGTTTTCCGGCCGCAGCAATCAGCGAGCTCGGTTATCACTGCGTCTATTCCGGGCAGAAAACCTACAACGGCGTGGCGCTGCTGAGTCGCGAGCCGGCGCGCGATGTGCTGACCGATATTCCGGGCCTCGACGATCCGCAACGGCGCATCCTGATCGCGAGGATCGGCGATCTGCGCATCGTCAATCTGTACGTGGTCAACGGCCAGGACGTCGGCACCGAAAAATACGCCTACAAACTCGACTGGCTGAGCAAGGTCACCGCGTTTTTGCGCGAGGAATTGCAGCGCCATCCGCGCCTGATCGTGCTCGGCGATTTCAACATCGTGCCGGAAGACCGCGACATCTACGATGCCGACGCATGGCGCGGCAAGATCCTCTGTTCGGAACCCGAACGCGCGGCGTTGCAGGGTTTGTTCGACCTCGGCCTGCACGACAGTTTTCGTCTGTTCCAGGTCGAGGCCGGCCACTACAGTTGGTGGGATTATCGGCAGGCCGGTTACCGGCGCAATCTCGGCCTGCGCATCGATCTGATCCTCGCCAGCGCGGCCTTGCGCGAACGCTGCCGCGGCGCCAGCATCGATGGCGTGCCGCGCGGCTGGGAGCGACCTTCCGATCACACGCCCGCACTATTGGAGTTGAGCGATGACTGAGCAAGACTGGCCGGCCGTGCTGGATGATGCGGAGCTGGAAGAACTCGATAATTTTTTGCGCGCGCATGCCGGCGACGACGATCTGTTGCTCGATGGCGTGCACGGTTTGCTGACCGCGGTCGGCATCGGGCCGGAACCGATCACGCCCGAGGAATGGCTGCCCGAAGTGCTGCACGAACCGTTCGTCGACGCCGAGCACGGCAAGCGCATTCTCGAACTGATCGCACGACTCAACGAATCGGTTCTGCTCGAAATCGAGTCGGACAGTTATGAACCGATCCTCGGCGAAGTCGAACTCGAAGACAACGAAACCACGCTCAGCGCGAACGGCTGGTGCGAAGGTTTTTCGCGCGGCGTGGACATGCGCGCGCGCGCGTGGGAAACGCGCCTCGCCGCCGATTCGCAACTGATGGAATTGCTCGGCCCGATCATGGCGCTGGCGGTCGAGGAGGGCATCTTCACCGCCGATACCGAATTCGCGCCGCTCAGCGACGAAGAATACGAAGAATGCCTCGCGCAGATTCCCGCCGCGGTTTTCGGCATCGGCCAATACTGGAATCACGAGCCGCTGAGCAGCCTGGAGCAGGCCACCGCCAAGGCCGCGAATGCAGCGGCGGCAGCAAAAGGCCCGCCACGTCGGCGCGGCGGACGCTGGGTGCACTGAGTGGAATGCGTCGATGCAAACT
>JANXUW010000594.1 GCA_025351985.1 Pseudolysobacter sp. | reverse complement strand
TGCCGGCGCACATTGCGCATGCGGTCGATACGACTGCTGCAGGTGACGCGTTTGTCGGCGGTCTGTTGTTCCAACTTGCTGCGCAGGAAATCGCCGCGCAAGGTTTCTGCACGTTCGTCGCCGATGAAAAAAAGCTTGCATCAACACTGCATTTCGCCGCCGCTTGCGGCGCCATCGCGGTAACGCGTGCCGGTGCGTTTGCGGCAATGCCGACGCTCGCCGACGTGCAGGCGCTGACGGGAAACCTCGATGATTGAACTGCCGCTCGAAAAGGCCAACACATGAATTTGCAACCCGCATTCCGCAGCGTCGATTTTCTGCGCGATCACATCGCGCGCACGATGGCGTTTTATCACCCGCGCTGCATCGACGCCGACGGTGGTTTTTTCCATTATTTCCTCGATGACGGCACGATCTACGATCGCCGGCATCGGCACCTGGTCAGCAGTACGCGTTTTGTTTTCAACTACGCGATGGCCGCGCAGGAGTTCGGCCGCACCGATTATCTCGATGCTGCGCGGCACGGACTCGACTACTTGCGCAGCGTCCATCGCGATCCCGAAAGCGGCGGTTATTTCTGGACGCTGCACGACGGCCAGCCAGAGGATCGAACGCAACATGCCTATGGCGCGGCATTCGTTTTGCTCGCGTACGCAACCGCGCTGAAAGCCGGCATCGCCGAGGCGCGTTTGTGGATCGACGAAACATGGCAACTGCTCGAAACGCGCTATTGGGATAACGACGCAGGGCTGTATCGCGACGAAGCCGACCCGCAGTGGCGCTTCTCCGGTTATCGCGGCCAGAACGCGAACATGCATCTGTGCGAAGCCATGATCGCGGCGTACGAAGCAACGCGAGACTCGCGTTTTCTCGATCGCGCTTTTACGCTTGCGCACAACATCACGCGCCGCCAGGCGGCGAAGGCCGGCGGTCTGATCTGGGAACACTACGACACCGCGTGGAATGTGGATTGGGAATACCACAAGGACGATCCGAAACATCTGTTTCGTCCGTGGGGTTTCCAGCCGGGCCACTTGACCGAGTGGACCAAACTTCTGCTGATTCTCGATCGTTACCGTGCCACGGATTGGCTGCTGCCGACCGCTCGCACCTTTTTCGACACCGCCGTGGCAAAGGCCTGGGACACCGAGCACGGCGGCATCTGTTATGGCTTTGCGCCGGATGGTTCGATCTGCGATGCCGACAAATATTTCTGGGTGCAGGCCGAATCGCTGGCCGCAGCAGCGCTGCTCGCCGAGCGCAGCGGTGATACGCGGTATTGGACCGACTACACGCGGATCTGGAATTACGCGTGGGGCCATTTCGTCGATCATGAATACGGCGCGTGGTATCGCATTCTCGATCGCGAAAACCGAAAATATTCGAACGAAAAAAGCCCAGCGGGGAAAACCGATTATCACACCATGGGCGCGTGTTACGAGGTGTTGGCGTTATTGCGCCGAGATCCTTCCGCGCAGAATCTGCAGCATGGATATGGAGCCTGATCCGATGTCCACCGTTTGCCGCTTGTTGTTTGCCGTATCGCTGTTCACGCCATGTGCGGCGCTTGCAACTTCGCCGAAACCGATGTCCGCGCCGGCCATCGACGCCGCCGAATCCACACGTCTCGCCGCCGCGGTCAAGCAGGAATTCCTGCATGCATGGCAAGGCTACAAACGTTACGCCTGGGGACACGACGATCTTGCGCCGTTGAGCCGGCGTCCGCACGACTGGTACAAGCAGCCGTTGCTGATGACGCCGATCGACGCGCTCGATACGCTGGTGGTGATGGGCCTGACCGAAGATGCCACGGCAGCACGCGAGTTGATCGCCAGCAAATTCGACCCCGATCAGGATTTCTACGTCAAGAATTTCGAGATCACGATCCGCCTGCTCGGCGGCCTGTTGTCGGGCTATCAATTGACCGGCGACGAGCGTCTGTTGCACAAGGCCGAAGATCTCGGCACACGATTGTTACCGGCATTCGATTCGCCGACCGGCCTGCCGTATGTCGAGGTAAATCTGCATACCGGAAAAACGCGCGGCGTCGAAACCAACCCGGCCGAGACCGGTACGCTGCTGCTGGAATTCGGCACGCTCGCCAAGTTGACCGGCAAACCGGTGTTCTACGACAAGGCCAAGCGCGCACTCGTCGAAACCTTCAAGCGTCGCTCGACCATCGGCCTGGTCGGCGCGACGATCAATGTCGAAACCGGCAACTGGACTGATCCCGAATCCAGCATCTCGGGCGGCATCGATTCGTACTATGAATATCTGTGGAAATGCTGGCGCCTGTTCGGCGACGAAGAATGTCTGGCGATGTGGAAAACCAGCATCACTGCGGCCAATCAATACCTCGCCGATGATCTGGATGGCGCGTTGTGGTACGGCTACGCCGATATGCAGAGCGGAAAACGCACGCACACGTATTACGGCGCGCTCGATGCATTTTTTCCGGCCGTGCTCGCGATATCCGGCGACGTGCCACGCGCCGCACGATTGCAGGACACGTGGTTCGCAATCTGGCGCAAGTACGGTATCGAGCCTGAAGTGTTCGATTATCGTGACCAGAAAATCATCTACCACGGATATGCGTTGCGCCCAGAAATTGTCGAATCGACGTATTACCTGAGCCACTACACCCACGACGAAAAGTATCTAACGATGGGCCGAACGATGTTACGCGACTTCGTCAAATATTGCCGTGCCGATGTCGGTTACGCCGCGCTATGGAACGTCGTGAGCAAACGCAAGAAGGATCGCATGGAGAGTTTTGTTTTTGCAGAAACCTTCAAGTATTTCTACCTGCTGT
The DNA here is from genome assembly GCA_025351985.1 of Pseudolysobacter sp. GTDB lineage: Bacteria > Pseudomonadota > Gammaproteobacteria > Xanthomonadales > Rhodanobacteraceae > Pseudolysobacter. Next base: position 777 of record JANXUW010000594.1, on the reverse strand, counting down.
TCGCCCCGCAAGCGCTGGATTTCGATGCGGTGACGTTCAACACCGAAGCGCACCCATTGCGTGCGACATGGTCGCGATGACAAGTAGCGTTTGAAGTACAAAGGTCGGCGTTCGATACGAAAAACGCGTGGCGCTGGCCCCGTGGGTTGACGTGGATATCGCGCCGCTGAAGACCGAACCTTGCCCACTGCAGCCGTTCCGATCGTGGCTCATGGTTACGCGCTAATCGTTCGCTGGGCGCGTGATGTAGGCCGGTTTTCCCCTGCCCGACCTCGAATGTTAAAAATTGCGCAGTGCAGCGTTACAAAATGTTATGTAAACGATTACATTGGCAATGTAATCGTTTACTTGGTTGCTTCGGCACGTGGGTGGGGATAGTTCTTGGCGGTAACCATCAAACTTGTGGCAAAAGAAGCCGGCGTTTCGGTCGCCTCGGTTTCGCGCGCGTTGAACGGGCACGAAAGCGTGACCGCCGAAACACGCAAGCACATCGAAAGCGTTGCCGCGCGTTTGCGTTATATACCGCACAGCGCGGCGCGCAGCCTGATCACTCGCCGCACCGATACGATCGGCGCATTGCTGCCGGATCTGTACGGCGAATTCTTCTCAGAATTGATTCGCGGCATCGACCTCGCCGCGCGTGCGCGTGGTCTGCATTTGCTGGTTTCGTCCTCGCATGGCAACGCGAGCGAAGCCGCTGTTGCGTTGCGTGCGATGCAGGGGCGCGTCGATGGCATGCTGATTCTTTCGCCGCATGTCGATGCTGAATTCCTGCAC
>JANXUW010000730.1 GCA_025351985.1 Pseudolysobacter sp. | reverse complement strand
TGAAGGCGAACTCGCTGAACAGCGCGCCGGTCAGGCCGCCCTGGAAACCGATCGGCACGTATACCGCCACGAGCACGATCGTCATCGCGATAATCGGGCCGAGCAATTCACGCGCGGCGAGCAACGATGCCTCGAACGGTTTCATGCCGTCCTCGATATGCCGGTTGACGTTCTCCACGACGATGATCGCGTCATCGACGACGAGGCCGATCGCGAGCACGAGCGCCAGCAGAGTCAGCAGGTTGATCGAGAATCCGAGCGCGAGCATCACCGTGAACGTGCCGACCAGCGAGAGCGGAATCGCGATCAGCGGAATCAATACCGAGCGTGGCGAGCCGAGGAACGCGAACACCACAAACGCCACGATCAGCAACGCTTCGAGCAGGGTGCTGATCACTTCGCTGATCGAGCTGTTGACGAACTTGGTGGCGTCGTAAACGATTTCGCCGGTCAGGCCTTGCGGCAATTGCGCCTGGATTTCCGGGAACGCCGCACGCACGTTCTTGATCACACTCAGCAGGTTCGCCGCGGGCGCGACCTGGATACCGATATAGACGGCTTTCTTGCCGTCGAAACCCACCGCCGATTCGTAATCCTCGGAACCGAGCGTGACGTTGGCGACATCCTGCAAACGCACGATCGCGCCGTTGCCTTGCTTGATCGCGAGATTGCGAAATTCCTCCAGCGAATGCAGGCTGGTCGAGGCGGTCAGGTTGACCTGAATCATCTCGCCCTTGGTGCTGCCGAGGCCGGAAAGATAATCGTTGTTGGCCAGCGCGGTGTTGATGTCGGTGGCGGTCAAACCGTAGGCCGCGAGTTTTTTCGGATCAAGCCACACGCGCAGCGCGAACAACTTGCTGCCGAGCAGCTCCGCGGTCTGGATACCTTCGATCGCCTGCAGTTTCGGTTGCACGACGCGGATCAGGTAGTCGGTGATCTTGTTCGGCGGCAATACATCACTGGCGAAACCGATGTACATCGAGTCGATGGTCTGGCCGATCTTGACGTTGAGTACCGGCTGCTGCGAACCGTTCGGCAACTGGTTCAACACCGAACTGACCTTGGTGCTGATCTCGGTCAGGGCCTTGTCGGAATCGTAATTCAGACGCAGGCTGGCGGTGATCGTGCTGGTGCCGCTGAAGCTGCTGGACGTGAGGAAGTCGATGCCGTTGGCTTGCGCGATCGCGTTTTCCAGCGGCGTGGTGATGAAGCCCGCAACGAGGTCGGGATCGGCGCCGTAATACGTGGTGCTGACCGTGACCACGGCGTTTTCCGTGTACGGATATTGCAGCACGGGCAGGGTGGTGACCGAGCGCAGGCCGAGCACCAGGATCAGCAGGCTGACCACGGTCGCCAGCACCGGGCGCCGGATAAAAATGTCGGTGAAATTCATTATCAACCTCTGAGCAAATACGACTGCGTTCGATAAACAACGCGCCCGCGCGAACGCGTGGCGCGGTAACTCAGTTGTCCTTGGGTTGCGCGTTCGCGTTGTTGCTCGGCGAAATGCTGTTGTTGATCAGGATCGGCGAACCGTTGCGCAATTTAACCTGGCCCGAAGTCACGACTTCATCGCCTTCCTTCACGCCATCGATGATCGTGACCTGATCGCCGCGCTTGCCGCCGAGATTGACGAACACCTGCTTGGCGACGAGCTTGTCATGGCCTTTTTCGTCCTTGCCGTCGTGGTTCACGAGATACACGGTATCGCCGTACGGGTTGTAGGTGATCGCGGTCTGCGGCAACGTCAGGTTGTTGTCGGCAGTGCCAGACGCGATGTCGATCGTGGCGAACATTCCCGGCAGCAATTTGCCTTGCTCGTTCTTCAGCGTTGCGCGCACCTGCACGTTGCGGGTGCTGGCATCCACGACCGGATTAATCGCGGTGACTTCGCCGGCGAATTTTTCATTCGGATACGCGTCACTCACCGCGCTCAAGGTCTGGCCGACCTTGATCTGGCTCAGCGACTGTTGCGGCAGCGAAAAGTCGACGAAGATCGGATCGAGCGATTGTAGCGTCACCACCTTGGTGCCGGGTTGCAGATACTGGCCGATATCCACTGCGCGAATACCAAGGCGTCCGCTGAATGGCGCACGGATGGTTTTTTTCGCGACGAGTGCGGCCTGTTGTGCGACTTGCGCCTTGGCCGACTTGAGGTTGGCCGCATCGGTATCGACTACCGCCTGCGCGATTGCCTTGGCGTTGAACTGGGCCTGGTCACGTTTGTAGGTGATCTCGGCCAGACCCGCCGCGGCGCGCAGCGAATCGAGCTTGGCGATATCGTCTTCGGCGCGCAGTTGCACAAGCACGCTGTCGGCTTTCACTTCGGCGCCGGATTCGAACTTGATCTCCTCGACGATGCCAGCCACTTCGCTACTCAGATCAGCACCGCGAAATGCGCGCAGCGTACCGACCGATTCGATTTGCGGCTGCCACGGCTCGACCGTGGCCTTGATCGTCGACACCGTCTGCGGTGGATTGCCACCGGCCGCCATGTATTTCTTGATCATGGAATTTTTGAATGCCTGCCAGCCAAAAATGCCGCCAAACAGCAGGCCGACGATGATCAGCATGATGATCATGCGCTTGGTCATTGGATGAATCTCCTGGAAAAATCGGGTCAGACGTGGATCGACTAAAAATCTATCGAGCAGTAATTATTGATCAGGGCGCGCTGTTGGCAACCGCCGCATCGGCACCGGCATTGCCCCAGCCGCCACCGAGCGCCTGAAACAGCGCCGCGGTATCGGCGTAACGTGCGGCCTGCGCCTGGATGCGGCTGATGTGCGACTGCTGGTACTGACGTTCGGCCAGCAGCAATTGCAGATAACTGATCGCGCCGAGCTTGTATTGCATGCGATTCAATACCAGCGCTTCGGCGGCGGCGGATTCGGCATCGGTTTGCGCCTGCAACGCCTGCGCATCGGTTTCGAGCGCACGCAAGGTGTCGGCGACATTCTGAAATGCGGTCAACACGCTCAGGCGATATTGCGCGGCGGAAGCATCGAACGCGGCGACCGAAGCGCGGCGTTTTGCCGACAGCGAACCCGCATTGAATATCGGCGCGAGCAGATTCGCACCGATATTCCACACGCTGCTGCCCGAAGAAAACAGGTCGCCGCTGCGCGTTGCCGAAGAACCGATATTGCCGCTCAACGTGAACTGCGGCAACTGGTTGGCGGTGGCCACGCCGATCTGCGCATTCGCCTGATGCAGCAGCGCTTCTGCGGCGCGCACGTCAGGACGCTGGCGTACCAGTTCGGCCGGCACGCTGATCGGCAATTCGGTCGGCAGCGTGAGTTTGTCGAGATCGAAATCCGGCAGTTGCGCATCCGCGGGCAAGCTGCCCACGAGGATCGCCAGCGCATTGCGTGTTTGCGAAAGGCCCTTTTCCAGCGGCGGCAGGGTCGCGCGCGTCTGCGCGAGTTGCGTCTGCTGCAGCAGCACGTCGGCGCGCGATACCGCACCGAGATCGAACTGGGTCTGGATCACGTTGAGTTCGTTCTGTTGCGAATCGATCAGCTCATGCGTGGCGGCAATCTGCGTGCGCAGCGAGGCTTCGTTGATCGCGCTGGTGACGATGTTCGCAGTCAAAGTAAGCGTGCTCGCCTGCAACTGGTATTGCTGATAATCGACCAGCGCACGCAATGCCTCTACTTCGCGTCGTGCGCCGCCGAACACATCCAGCGTGTAGGAGATATTGACCGAGGCGTTGTACAGGCTGAACTCGGCGGCACCCGCACCGGCGGATCCGAGTTGCGCGGCCGATGCGCGCTCGCGTTGCGCGCCGAGCGAACCGGTGACGGCCGGGTAATACGCCGAGCCGACTTCAGCGCGCAGATTTTCCTGCGCCTGGCGCAACGCCGCTTGTGAGGCTTCGAGCGTTGGGCTGTGCGCGAGGCCGCGCTTGATCAGATCGTTCAGCGCGTCGGAGTGGAATACCTGCCACCACTGCGCCGGAATATCCTGGCCCTCGACGAATTTTTGCGCATTGCCGCCGGCACCTTCGCTGCCCGCGGTTTGTTTGGCCAGCGGCGTTTCGGTGTAACGCGACGCCTCGGGCGCCGCAGGACGCTGAAAATTCGGACCGACTGCGGCACAACCACTCAGCAGCGTCGCACTCAAAATCAGCGCGGTCAGGATCGGTGACACGGATTTTCGTGCATGGCACGACGGTACCGGAAGGCGAGATTGCAACAACATCGAAAGCCTCGTTTTGGTTATCAGTTCATTGCCTGCCCGGAAGATACGCACCGAACAGTTTCCCCAATGTGATGCGAAATTCGCAGCAAAAAAATACTCGTGAGTACAGGAACAGGGGACGCCTTGGCGATGCACAAGTGGCAACGCCAAAAAAGATTATTTTGTTTGCATGATATTGCGTGGACTGGATTTTTTGTATGCCATAAGTCACGAACGATGGTCTGCTCATCGCAACGACGTTATTAAGTCATGTCGAGATCTCAAGAATCGAGACTGCATTCGCGCGGACATCTCCGAGCTAATTTGGCGTGCGAAATAAATAATTGGATGCGAAGCACGATATCGTGAATGTTATGCTGTCAGCCCGCGCGCGTCACGCGTGCAGCGTAAGTGTAGTAGTGCCAACATCATGAACTCTCCGCGCGTAGCGGGTCATGCGCGACTCGCACCCTTGCTGGCCGGTCTCGCCATGCTTGGCCCGTTCTCCATCGACACGATGTTCCCGGCGTTTCCGCAGATCGGCGCGCAATTCGGTGCCGACTCGCTGGCCGTGCAGCAAACCTTGAGCGCCTATCTTGGCGCCTATGCGCTGATGTCGCTGGTGCACGGGCCGCTGTCCGACACGCTCGGCCGGCGCCGCGTGATCATCGGCGGTCTGCTGATTTTTCTGCTCGCCTCGATCGGTTGCGCGCTCGCGCCGAGCTTGCCGGTGCTGCTGGCGTTTCGTGTGTTGCAGGGCGCTTCGGCCGGGGTCGGCATGATCGTCGGTCGCGCGATCGTGCGTGATTGTTACGCCGGCGCCGATGCGCAGCGCTTGATGTCGAATATCACGATGATGTTCAGCATCGCGCCCGCGCTGGCACCGATCATCGGCGGCTGGGTGCTCGGGCTCGCCGGCTGGCATGCAATCTTCTGGTTTCTCACATTGTTCGCGTGCGTGATTCTGCTCGCGAGTTTTGCGCTGCTGCCGGAAACCCATGCGCACGAACATCGCGTCGGCATCTCGCCACGCGGTCTCGTGCGCACGTACGGCGAAATCCTGCGCGATCCGTCGTTTCAGCCGCTGGCGTTGTCCGGTGCATTCAACTTCGGCGCGTTGTTTTTGTATATCTCCTCGGCGCCGGCGTATGTGTTCGGGCTGCTGCATCTCGATGAGCACAGTTTCGGCTGGCTGTTCGTGCCGGCGATCGGCGGCATGTTGTTCGGCGCGGTGTTGTCGGGCCGCATGGCCGGGCGTGTAAGTGCCGAGCGCACCGTGCGCATCGGTTATCAGCTGATGCTGCTCGCCGCCACGCTGAGCATCGTCTTCGCAGTGTTTTCGCCGCTGCCGATGTTGCCGTGGTCGGCGCTGCTGATCGGTTTCGGCGCTATCGGCATCTCGTTGTGTTCGCCGACGATTACCTTGCTCATACTTGATCGTTTCCCGCGTTATCGCGGCGCCGCGTCGTCGATGCAGGCAGTCGTCAGTCTGTTGTATTGCACGTTGCTGGCCGGGGTGATTTCGCCGCTGATTTCCGCCAGCGCGCTGTGGCTGGCGATTGGCGCGGCAACCCAGACCGTACTCGGTTTTATCACGTGGTTATGGTTCCTGCGCGTCGGCAAACGCGAACTCGATGGACACAGCTGCGCGAGTGCGGATGCCGTGGCGATGGAAGAAGAAGCCGAGCCGCAGGCTTGACTGCGGCGCAATCCTGATTCAATCAACGTCGCGCCACTTGGCGTGATTTCGTCGTCTCGATTTCGATCGAAAACATCGATTCAAAACGGGCCGCCTTCGTAGCCGTTGGCAAAGATCACATCTTCCTCGAACGCGCCGATATCGACATGCGGGCCGATCGTGCGCAGCTTGCCGGGAAGGTCGGTGCTGCCAAGTCCGTTCGGCGGGTTATCGCTGCCGGCATCGACCAGCGGCGAGCCGCGTTTGAGTTCAAAACTGCTGCAGAGCAGGCCCACGCAGGGCGAGAAATCCGGATCGACACTTTGATTGTTCTGGCTCAGCGCATTCGGCATGACGAAAGCCGATGTGCCGATATCGTTGTTGCGCAGGATGACGCTGGCGCCAGCGTACAGATCGACGCCACCGTTGGCATTGTTGTTCCACAGGATATTGTTGCTGAGCCAGAAGTTCGTGCCGGAATTGCTGGCGACATACAAGCCGCCAATGCCGTTGGTCACGGTCGCGGCACTGTTGTTGATCATCGTGTTGCCGGTGATGTAGGCGACGCTGTTCGAGGTCTGCAGCTCGCCAACGCCCATCTGCAGCGCGCTGTTGAGATAAAACAGATTGTTGCGCAAGGTGATCAGCCCGCCAGTATTGATATAGATCGCGCCGGCATAGTTTTCGGCATGGTTGAGCAGAAAACGATTGCTCTCGATGCGCACTTCGCCACTTTGTGCCGTCGCAAAAAGTCCACCGCCACCGTCGACACCCGTTTTGCCAGCGATGAAAGTGATGCGCTCGATGTGAATGCTCGCCGCCGTCGCGGACGATGACTGGATGACACGCAACACCTGATTGATACTTCCGCCATTCAACGATGTCACCGCCGTGGTGAGCTGTGAGCAATCGGCGTTGTAGCCGCCGAAGATGGTCAGGCTGTTGGCTTCACTCGATACAAACTGCAAGCCGCTCGCATTCAGTGCGTAGCTTCCTGCGACGATATCGATCTGGTCGTTCTGGCCATTATCCTGCGAAGCGGCAAGTGCAAAATTCAATCCGGCCACGCTGTTGACGCAGAACAACGCCGCGTGCCCTGGCGCACTGCAAAACAGTGCGGTCAACGGCAGCAGAATCGAGAAGAATTTATTTCGTGATTGCATGCATTTCTCCAGTCAGGTCATGCTGTCAGTGACACCGCGTGCGACGTATTGCTGCGACTTGCACTCGTCGTGGCGGGCCGGTCGAGTGCCGCTCAAGGCAACCGCGATGTGACCGGTCAGCACCGAAGCGATAAACGCCGGACTTGCAGCAGACGGATTCTCCGCATTGACCACGCTCGCTTTGTACAGACGTGAATCCGCAGCGAAAAGGATCACGGGCCGCACTCGGTCCGCTGCGAACGATCTCGAAAATGCGATTGCCGGTTTCAATCAAAACCGTTGCGAAAAATTCCGTCGTGCCACAGGTATATTTCGGCGCTGTTCAGTGCAACGGCGCCTGGCCCATAACCACCCACAACCAGCACCGTGGCGTTGTTCAGCAGAGTCGCGGTATGCCACTTGCGCGCCTTGACCAGCACGCCTGCCGGTGCCCAGGTAGCGGATCCAGCGTTGTATGCCTCGGCACTTGCCAGGTACGTGGCGTTGTTGCCCTCACCGCCGGCGGCCAGCACACTGCCATCCGGCAAGAGTGTTGACGTGTTCAACCAGCGCCCCGTCGACAACGCGCCGGTCGGTGCCCAGGTACCGAGCATTGGGTCATACAACTCCGTGCTGATCGACTTGATGCCGGATTGTCCCGGCCCACCTGCTGCGAGCACCTTGCCGTTGCCCAGCAGGATATTTGTACCGGTTTCGCGCGACGTGCCCATGTCGACCGTGCTCGTCCAGGTATTGCTCGCCGGATCGTAAATTTCTGCGTGTGCAAAGGTGCTGCCGGAGTCGTAGCCACCGCTGACAAGTACCTTGCCGTTTGCCAGCAGCGTGTCGATTCGCCCGACAGCGGCGACGACCATGTTGCCCGCCGGACTCCAACTGTTCGACATCGGGTTGTACAGTTCCGCGCTGTTGATGGGAGTGCCAGCAGCGCCGTTGCCCGCGGCGACCAGCACCTTGCCATCGGCCAGCGCAGTCGCGGTATGACCTCTGCGCGCCGCGTTCATCGCGGCCGCCGGACTCCATGTGTTGGACGCCGGATCGTACACGTCCGCGCTCGCCAAATTGCTGGTGCCGAGCGCGCCGCCGGCGATCAGCACCTTGCCGTTGGGGAGCAAGGTCGCCGTATGCGCATTGCGCGGCGAGGATATCGATCCCGCCGAGCTCCAGCTATTCGTCGCAGGATCGTACAGCTCGGCGCTGGCCAGCCAGCTCGAACCATAACCCGCGACCACGAGCACCTTGCCGTTCCCTAGCAGCGTAGCGGTGTGGGTCAGGCGCGCCGTGGTCAGCGGTGCTGCAGGAATCCATGTTCCCGCCATTGCCAGCGAGGAGCCGCAGAGCAAGACGCAGAAAATGTAGCTGCCTGCGCCGAATGCCCGCGCCAACTGTCGGCCAACCAGACGCAATAACCTGACCATGATGGGGATGGGGTTGTCTGCGTACCGAGCGCGATCAACGCATGCGCCGCGGCACTGCTCGATCGCTGGCGTCTGCATGATTCAGCGCGCCGCAGTGAACGTGTTGGCGAGCGTCAGATCAAAATCCGCATCGATTTTTGCGCCATCCGCAGCACGGTCATCGATATGCAGTTTGCCGACGAGGTGATCCGCTGTGTGGGTTGCAAGCGTGAATGCCTCGCCATTGGTCGCGCCGGAATATTGCGTGCGTTGTCCATTCAATTTCAGCGAATAATTGAGATGATGCGCATCGCTGAAATCGACCATCGCGCCATCTTCGAGCGTGGCATCCGCGCAGTGCAGGGTTTTGCATGCCTTGATCTTCGCGCCGATATCGGCACTCGACAGGTAAATCCGCAGCAGCGTCTTGCCCGCATTCATTTCGTCCGGGCCACGCACGAGGAATACGTATTTCACCGCGCCGACCGTGGTTTTGAGAGTTATCGAGCCGCTGACTTTGTCCGCCGCCCATGCCAAGGTCGAAATCGCCAGTAACATCGCCGTGCTAGCCACAACATTTCGCAACAAGAGCATACGTTTCTCCGGTGGTGAATCCTGAAAAAAAGAAGAACCCGCGCGGCAATTCGGCGCGGGCGAAAAGACTTGTACAAGCACTCCGCCTCGGTGTGCATCTACAGACGTAACTGCGCGCGCAAAAGGATCATCGCGATCGATGCGACGCATTTCCAAGTGTGATTGCCGGCGTGGGATCACTCGCCTGATAGGTGCTGCTACAGCGCGGAGAAACGCGATCTCACCGTTTGCGGCAAGCGTCGCGGTCTGATCTCTATCGTGCGATCAGTGCTGATCCTGGATGCGCAGCATGGCGCTGCGAGCGGCGCGGGTGCGAGCATCGTCGGCACCGAAAAATTGTTCACGGATTGCGACCGCCTCGGTGATCAGGCGCTGACTCTCGGCATGACCATCGTTGCGTATCGACAGTAGTTGGGCCAGCTCGATTCGCGTCGTCGCGGCCCACGGATGAAACGCATTCTCGATATACCCGAACGCGGCGAGCGCGCTGCGCAGTTCCTTCTCGGCTTGCTCGATGTTGCCGGCGTCGCGCAGCGCGATACCGAGGTAGTGATGGGCGAGTGCGGGATAACGACCGATCTCGCCGTAATTTTTCAGCGCGACTTGTACCGACTGACGATCCAGCGTAACGGCTGCGTCGAAATCGTGCTTGGCGCGAGCCACTTCGCCGCGCCAGTAATAGGTCGAGACATCGTCGCTGTTCGGCCGCTTGTCGATATTCTGCTGCGCCTCCAGCAGTTCGCGCTCGGCGATATCGAACTTGCCTTGCAGCACATGGACGCTTGCCAAGCCTCTCAGCGCTGTCTGCGTGCCGTCGAACTCGCGGCCGTATTTTTTTTGCGAAGATACGCATCGATTCGGCAAAGATTTTCTCCGCGCCGGCGAGGTCGGGGATCTCGATCAAATCCGAACCGAGATTGGCCAGCGTTCCGGCACGCGCCGGCGCGTCGTCTCCGCCCGCCTTGCGTTGCAACGCATCGACCTCCTCGAAGATGTCGCGCGCCTGCCGATAATGACCGAGCAGGAAATGCGTCAGTGCCAGATAACCGCGGTTGACGAGCAGGTTGGGATGATCCGGTGCGAGCGATTTTTCTTCGATCGCAAGACCCTTTTCGACTTCTTCCAGCGCTTGTGCGTAACGCGACTGGCCGCGCAGCGCCATCGCGACATTGCCGTGTACCCTGCCGACCAGCGGGCTGTCCGCGCCTTCGCTCATGGTCATGAAACGCAACGCCTCGCGATAATCCGCCTCAGCCGCGGCGAACGAGTGTAGTCCCCACTCGGCGTTCGCGCGCGTCCAGTGGACTTGCCCGAGCATGTAATTGCTCACCGGTGAACGCTCGGTGAGAGCAACGGCGGCGTCGGCGTATTTCTTGGCCGTGGCGAAATCACGCAGGGACAAGTTCACTTCACCCTCGCTCGCCAGTGCGCGAACCTGCACTTCGGCGGGGACTTGCGATAGCGCCTGCAAATGCGCCTGGGCAACATCGATCAAGGCTTTGGCCGTAGTGAAATCGCCGTTGCCGCGTAGCGTGGTGCCATAGTCGAGTTCGGCGATTACCCGACGCAACGACGTATCGCCGCTGGCGCTCACGCTATCGAGCGCGTGTTTTTGCAGCTCGGCCGCCTGGCTGTAAAGCCCGAGTTGCGAGTAGATGCGGCCGAGTACCGATTGCAGTTCCGCTTTCAGCGCGGGATCGCCGTGCGCATCGGCATCGAGATGCTCGCGACCGCGATCGAGCAATTCGCGCGCGCTGACATCGCGCCCCTTGGCGACGGTGGGATCGACCGCGGTGAACAAACCGAACAGGAAATCCTTCACCGCCAATGTCGATTGCGCCTCGCGTGCGGTTTGCCGCGCCTGCGCCGCGATGATCGCCGCACTGCTGAGCACCACGAGCAGCAGCGTCGTACTGGCGACCAACGGCAACCAGTTGCGCCGAGCAAATTTGCGCAGCCGATACCAGCGGCTGTCGGCGCGCGCGGCGATCGGTCGGTTTTTCAGGTGCCGGCGCAAATCGTCAGCGAACGCCTGCACGTTCGCGTAGCGCTGCGCCGGTTCTTTTTTCATTGCCTTGGCGACAATGATGTCGAGATCGCCGCGCAGTGCCGAACGCAGTCGATCGACGCCGACATCGCGTGCCTTGGCGACCGCGTCGAGATCGGTCGAGCTATCGAAATCGGACAGGCGCTTCGGTTCGTCATCCACCACCGCTCGCGCCAGTTGCGCCGGCGTGGCGCGATCCGAGCCATGCGGATTGCGCCCGCCGAGCAGCAAGAAAAGAATGGTGCCGAGCGCATACACATCGGTGGCGATGGTGATCGTGCTACCGGTGATCTGTTCGGGCGCGGCATAACCGGGAGTCAACGCGGCGAAAGTTTCCCCGGTCAATCCCGCCGTGGTTTCGCTATCGACTTCGAGCAGCTTGGCGATACCGAAGTCGAGCAGCTTCGCATTGCCGTCGTCGAGCACCAGGATATTGGACGGCTTCAGATCGCGATGCACAATCAGATGTGCGTGTGCATGCGTGACCGCCGCACACACCTGCAGGAACAATTCGATGCGCGCGCGCAGATCGAGGTGGCGCGCATCGCACCACTGATCGATGCGTTGGCCATCGACGTATTCCAGCACCAGATAACGCTGACCGTCGGTGCTGAATCCGGCATCCAGCAACATCGCGATATGCGGATGGGTGAGTTGCGCGAGGATGCGGCCTTCTTGCGCAAAACGCTGATTCGCGCGCGTGTCGGCAATCGCCACACGCAACATTTTTATCGCCGCCGCGCCCTCGTGCTGACCATCGGCGCGGCGCGCCAACCAGACCTGGCCCATGCCGCCGGTGCCGATCGTGTGTTCGAGAACCCATGCGCCGAATCGTTGTCCGCCGACATCCGCTTCGGCTGACGGTGCGTACGCGCTAGCGACATCGAGCATGGCATTGTCGACAAGAAATGCAGCACGATCGGCATCGTGATCGGCGCGGATCAATGCCAGCAAACGCTGATGCAGCGATACATCCTGCCGCGCGATTTTTTCGAGCAGGGTTATCCGCGCATCCGCATCCGCTTCCAGCCACTGTGCAAACAAGGCAAATGCGTTCGCGGAATTGTCTTCGGCGTCGGACATCAGACCGCCGTGCCCATCGCATCGAACAGAAAGGCGCGCGCCTTGCGCCAGTCGCGTTTTACCGTCGGCACCGAGATGCCGAGTACGCCTGCAATTTCGGCTTCGGTCAGGCCGCCGAAATAACGCAGCTCGACCACCTGGTGCGAACGCTCATCGATCTGCCGCAACGCCTGCATTGCTTCGTGCAGATGCTCGATGCTGTCTTCGCCGATATCGATGCCGGGAATGCCGGTCGTCAAGGTCAGCAAACGTTCGCCACCGCCACGTTTCTGCGCACGCCGCTCGCGCACGTAGTCGATGATCACGGTGCGCATCACCTGGGCCGAATAAGCGAAGAAAATATTTCGTTGTGCCGGATCGATCGCGCCCTGGCGCTGCAAACGCAAATAGGCTTCGTGCACCAGTGAAGGCGCATCCAGCGACATCGTGCCGGCCCGCGCGAGTTGCGCTCGTGCGAGCTTCATCAGTTCGGAATAAACCCGCGCATCCAGGCCCTTGGGCAACGCCGTACTGGCCACCGCTTCCTCGCGCCATTGCTGCGTGATG
>JANXUW010000717.1 GCA_025351985.1 Pseudolysobacter sp. | reverse complement strand
GATTGACGAGCTGATCGGCGAATGCAAACCGGTTTCGCCGCGTGTATAGATTTCTTCGTTGGACCGACAAAAAAAACGGCCGCTTGCGCGGCCGAAATGTGCTATTGCGTTGGGAGTGGAGAATGAAATCGTTTGTTGCGAATACCGGCAGGATTGATCACCAGTTCTGAAAAGCCATGATCAGAGTTCCGCAAATGATCACGTGAAGCCTGCAAAGAGGTGAACTCCACAGACTGGCGGGGTTCTATGAGCAAAAGACCGAAGTGCGCTTCTCGACGTTAAGCAAGTGAACTTGCATCAAGGTACACACGATGTTCCGGCCAGTTGAGAACGTGGATCGCCGAAGACTTGCCGACAAGGATGTGCAACATCGAACACTCAATATTTTGTTAGGGGCCCGTCGATTGATCCGGAATTGATGATCCGGATGCTGATCGTGGGTTACTGCTTCGGCATTCGCTCGGAGCGTCGGCTGTGCGAAGAGGTACACCTGAACCTGGCTTACCGCTGGTTCTGCCCGCTCGGCCTGGAAGATGCCATTCCCGATCACTCAACGTTTTCGAAGAATCGCCACGGCCGGTTCCGTGACAGCGATACCTTGCGCTATGTGTTCGAGAAAGTACTGGAGCGCTGCGTGACGGAGAGCTTGGTCGGCGGCGAAGGTTTTGTGGTCGACGCGAGTGTGGTCAAGGCCGATGCCAATCGCCAACGTGGTGTTCCGGGCGCCGAAGCCGATTTCACCTAGGCAGCATCCATCAGCCGTCCAGTGCGCGAGTATCTGGAAGCGCTCGACGAAGCTGAAACCGAAAAGAGTGTGCCGAAGAACATATCGCTCACCGATCCGGCAGCGCAATGGACCGCGGCCCCCGGCGGTCCGGCGTTCTACGCGTACTCCACCAATTGCCTCATCGACACGCAGGCTGGCATCGTGATGGATGTGGTGGCCATACCGGCACATCGCCTGGAAGAGGTGCAGGCCACCAAGGTCAAGATTGATCGGGTCGAGGAGCGCTTTGCCATCAAGCCACAGCGTTTGATCGGTGACACGGCGTACGGTACGGCGGCCATGTTGGATTGGATTGTCGAGCACAAACACATCGAGCCGCACGTGCCCGTATGGGACACGAGCGAGCGAACCGACGGCACGTTATCGAGCACGGATTTCACCTGGAACGAGCAGGACAACGAATACCGCTGCCCGATGGGCAAACCGCTGCGTCATCAATGGCGGCCGTTCAAGGAACCCCGCTCGGGTGTGACGAAAGCGAACACAATCGTGTATCGCGCCAGCCAATACGATTGCACGGGCTGTCCGCTCAAGCCGCAGTGCTGCCCCAACGTGCCCATCCGCAAGATCTTGCGCAGCGTCTTTGAACGATCGCGAGAGCGGGCGCGCCAGGTCGCCGCCACGCCGCAGTATTAAGTGTCTCGCCGTCAGCGCAAGAAAGTTGAGATGCTGTTTGCACACCTCAAGCGCATTCTGCGGTTGGATCGACTGCGTCTACGCGGCCTGCGTGGAGCACACGATGAGCTCCTGCTGGCGGCAACTGCGCAGAATCTACGAAGAATGGCGAAATGGTTGATGCCGATGACCGAAAGTCCAGAACCAACACCCGCACAAAGCGCGGAACAGGGGCGATAACTCTACAATTCCGCCGATCGCTTCCATCCAGGCGCCAAGCAGGCCGCGTTCGAAACCGAGTTTTTCAACAGAATCGGCCGGTAGCGGCCGGTGGTCGGGGCTGGTCAGCAGATGATCATTTGCGGACTGGTGATTAAGGCCACCGTTACCCGCAATAGACAACAACTCGCGGAACCGGTCGGTGCATTTCGGCTGTGCCGCGGGGACACTGCAGGGACAGTTCGCCCTGAAGCATGATGGTAGCGCGAGCTGCTTGAGACAGCCGAAAGAATTCAACCTGCTTTAAGTGTGAAAAAGGGTTTTTCGGTAGGCATTGTCGACCCGCTGCGTCAACTTACCCCGTCTACGTCGATCCGCTTGAGCAAATAGTCAGGGACAATATCGACAGGCATGCTTGGCATCTGATGCAATCTGGTCCAGCGCTGCCGTTACGAGCGACGACTTTCAGTGGTTTTGTGTCACGACTTCAATCAAATCCGTTGCGAAAGATCACCAGTATGGCGGTGTTGGTGGCTTGCATCGTACCGTTGAGACTGACCTGAACGGTCACCGTGGGATCAGGTGTCGTCGTCAGCACCGTAACATGTAGCGTCCATGCAAGCGTGCCACCTATGGGCAAACTCGGGACGGTCATCGATGCGCTACTGCTGGCAGGACAACTGGCTGCGCCGGCTGCCGAACAACTCCATGTCGCGTTGACGGCATCCAATCCCGCAGATAATCCAAAATCGATTCCGATATTCGTTGCTGCTGCCGAGCCACTATTGCTCAATATCGCTGTGTACACGAGTGTCTCGCCGTAACTTGCGTAAGGTGCGCCAGCGCTGAGTGTCAGGCCCAGATGGGGTATGCCGCTGACGGTTGCCGTGCTCGTCACGGTAGCGGTGGCTGTGCCCGGCGCATTCTGTGTCAACGTTACGCTGACGGAAAAAGTACCGGGCGCCGTGTACGTGTGAGCGCCGCTGACAGCAAACGTTCCACTGCCACCACTTATTGTGCCGGCCGTACTGCTCGACCCGTCACCCCAATTGATGCTTGCAGTGAAATCAGCCGACGTGCGCGCGGTGTTGGTATCCGTGAAATTTGCGATCGAACCGCTGAACGCGCTCCCGACAACTGCCGAGAAGGCTACCGATGTTCCTGACAGGGTATCCGACTGGGCAACTGAAAACGCCCCACCCACATACGAAATACTGTGCGATGTGTCCGTAGAGAGACCGCTGCAACTGGTGCCGTCGATCGTGTACGAACCACCTGCGGTGAGCGTCGGGGCGATGCTGGTGCCGCCGTTCACCGTCGTGCATGTGGCCGTCCCGGTAACGCCCGGCGTGGCCGTGTAGCTGAATGTCGGCGAGCCACCGTAGGTCTGACTACCTGTCACGGTCACGGCGATGGTCGCAGGCGTCACGGTGAACGCCCCACCCACATACGAAATACCGTGAGCTGCGTCGGTGGAGAGACCGCTGCAACCGGTGACCGCGAGCGCATAGCCCGTCGCAGCTGCGAGTGTTGAGCTGACCGCGGTCGGCGTTGTGATGCCGTTCCCGGTCACCGTCAGGCCGGTGCAACTGACCGTGCCGGTCACCGAGCCGCCACTGGCGGTATCGGTCAATGTGGGGCTCGATGAGCCATACGTCTGCGAGCCGTTGACCGTCACGGTGATCGGTATGGTCGCGCCATCGACCTCGAACGCCCCGGCGTCGCAGAACGTCGTGCTCACAGCCAGGCGGGGATGACCGCGCTGATCCGTTGCCGGGCACTTCGCTGCGGCGACGGCGTGATAGGCCGAACTGCCGGACGTGATGGCCCTCGTCTGCGTCGGGCCGCCGTTGGAGGCAAGGCTGCCGAGCCCGATCGCGGCTGCGGTGGAGGACACGTTCCCGGCCCCCCCGCTGAAGCATGTGGCATCGTCGGCGACGTTGTAGCCCTGGTCGGTCAGCGTTGTCTGGTAGTTGACACACGACTGGACCGTGCTGCCGACCTTATTCGCGTTGAAGAGGTTGCCGCTCAACGTGAACCCGGTGTAGCTGTTGTAGAACGCTGCTCCGGCCACGCCCGCAGTGTTGCCAGAGAAGGTGCTATTTCTGATGACCTGCTGGCCGCCATAACTGAGGATCGCCCCTCCCCAGTCACCCGCGCTATTTCCAGAGAACGTGGTGTTGGTAACGTTCAACCACCCGGTGTTGTAGATGGCTCCGCCATACGTGTACTGATTCGATCCGTTCGCGGTGTTCCCAGAAAACGTGCTGTTCGTGATCGTGATGGTGGCAGCGCTGTTGAAGATCGCGCCGCCGTCCTCGTAGACATTGTCCGCGTGGTTTGAGGCAAAGGTGCTGTTGTCGATGGTTACCGTGCCGCCACTGGCATAGATGGCACCGCCACCGGAGTTGCCGCTGACTGCCAAATTGTTCGAGAACCTGCTGTTGGTGACGTGGAGCGTGCTGCCGTAGGTCTGGTCGTAGATGGCGCCGCCTGAGTACGCTGAGTTCCCCGAAAAGGTGACGTTGTCCACCGTGAGCGTGCTCGGCGGCGTTCCGCCAGACGCTCCCGAGATGATCGCGCCCGACGCGGCACCAGTGATCGTCGCGCCGTTCCCCTCAATCGTCAGTGTGATGCCCTGCGCCAGCGTCAGCGGCCCTGGGGTGGTGCTGTTGAAAGTGTAGGTACAGCCCGCGACGAGATCGATCTCAGCTGTTTGGCCGGTGGTTACTGCTGCAACCGCCGCGGCAAGCCCCGCCATGTCGCCCGTCGTCCCCGTGCATCCCGCGGTCACCGGCGCGGCCGCCCACGCTATGCCGCCGTCCCACACCTGTACCGCAAGCAACGCCATGACGGAGAGCGTAGCCAGATAAGACAGACGGAAGCGGCGCGCGCGACCCACCTTCGACACATGCATTGGCTGCCCCAAGAACGATTTAGTTGCGGTTTAAACGACTTTCGCGACCTCACCTGCCGCGAACTACCGCTCTGCGAGCAACGGGAACGGCACGTGGTATTTTCCGAGAATCTTTGTCCTCTCCCACCTAAGTTCCGTCAAGTCTTGGCGAAGAATTCTCAGCGAGATTCAGTTTCGTAAACAATCATTCCCTTGGCCAAGACTGATCAATGGCGACTACCGGCCAGAACCGGCACATCATCACAGCGAAGTCACTGCCGCAAACCTGTCATTGGCGGGCGCTGTTTGCGTTGCCTCACTTGTAAACCGGCGGCAGGCCGAAGCCGTCGGCGAAAATGCGATTCGACGCCTGCGAACCGACTTCCACCGCGCCGATGTCGCATGGCGTAGCCAGTCCCACATCAGCCGGCGCCGGGCGCAGGTAGCCACGCTGGTCGATGCGCGGTGCGTCGGCGCAGGTCACCGCATTGATTGCGTCGCTGCCCGATCCGGGCAACATGGTCTGCGTCGGGCCGCCATTGTTCGCCAAGGCGACGAGATTCAATGTGGCGTTGCTCTTCGAGGTGGCCGCGCTCAAGTCACAGCTTGTACCGTCGTCGAGATTGCCGCCGTTGTCAGTAAGGCCGAATCTTCCGCAGCCGCCGGCGATGATGGTGTTGGTCACTGTGCCGGTGGTGGAATTGGCGTTGATGGAGCTGGCAACAGGATCGGTGTTGCCCGCTATCGTGCTGTTCGTCAGTGTGAGGGTGCCCTTGACGCTAGAGATGCCGCCTCCGACAACAGTAGCGGTATTGCCGGATAGCGTACTGTTCGTGATGGTTAAGGTGCCAGACGAATTTTGGATGGCGCCGCCGTAGCTGGCGCGATTTCTAGGCAGCGTACTGTTCGTCAGCGTTAGCGTGGCGACATTCCAGATACCACCTCCGGATGCTCCAAAACTATTTAATACGCTGCTATCTGTCAGGGCGAGAGTTCCGGAGTTGTAGATACCGCCGCCACCAGCTGCGTCATAACCGTTCTGCACGACCAGATGCGTGAGTTGCACGGTTGCGCCGGTATTGATCAAGAATACCTCGGTCGAATTGCCACCATCGAGCGCGACTGTAAACACGGTCCCGTCGATCGTCACGTCATTCGCAATCGTCAGATTGCTGGCCAAGACGATCGTCATGTGCTTGTGAAATTGAGGGTGTCGCCGTTTGTCGCTGCGGTGATTGCATCGCGCAGCATGCACGTACCGGCATTGCCGGCCGTGCAGTTGGATGCCGTACCGCTCGCTGGATCCGAGTTGCTGTTGACGGTGTAGACGGCTGCCTGCGCTGCCGGTGCGACGGTTGGCCAAGGCCAACACGGCGATGAGTCCGCGCGCGAAATGACGAACCCGGGGAATGCAATCGAAGCCGCGCATAAGATACCCTCAGCGAACACGTCGGCGCGCCGAGTACTCGCAATTCATCTGCAGTGTAAATTGCCACGGAATTGCGACTTCTTGTGCTGTTGGCTTGAAAAGCCACTAATAAATCATTCCGAACGGCGACTGCTAACCAGCAGTAGCGCCTTGTTTACAAGCCGTCGCTCGCGAACGACAGGAATGGGTCGACAGTTCGCGTTACGTCGGGCGATCAGCGCTAATTATCATCGCCAGCAGGGCACAAACTCGGGTGATCATGTGTGGCCAGCGCGTGATCACGCGAGGCAGCACGAATGATCAGTTGCGGCCGGAATCGCGATCAAGTTTGATCAGCGCACGCATTTGTCGACGTCGCGTATCAAGCCACGCCTCATGGCGGAATTACTTTGCGAGCTTGAGCTTCTTGCCCACCGCAGCTTTGCGAACCGTGCGCGGCGCAGCTTTGGTTTTCGCAGATACACCAAGACGCTTCAACACGGCAGCGACATTCGCCTCGATCTGCGTATTGGCCTCGGACGCCACCTGCGTCGCCTTGTGGGTCAACGGCTGCACCACGGCATTGAAACGATTCTGCGCTTCGCCGTATAACTTCACGGCCGACAAGCGTGCACGATGCTGCAACGTACGACCTTCGCTGACCAAGCCGTCATACGCCTTGCTCAAGCGCTTCTGCGTCAGCGAAAAAGCACCGAGTCCAGCGAGCCACAGTCGATTGGCCTGAACGGTCGAACTACGCGCGGTGGTAATTTTTCTTGCCTTGATCTGCTTGCTCGCCATAAATCACCTCGATGGACGGAATGGATAGGCGCCACGAACGGCGACGATGCATCCTAGTCAAGGTCAGTAGAACAATCACACTAGGGAACCTCTGATTAACCTACTGCGCTCGATAATTTGCACGCCGGCGGTGCTCGGAATCCTCATGTACTCATATGTACACTCCGGTTCCTGCGCTCCGGCGACGCGCAAATTCTTTTCGCTCGCTACGGTTAATCAGAGGTTCGCTAGCGCGGCGCTCGCGATTCGCTGGCCGAATCGCATGGCAAGAATCACCAGTTTGGCTTGATGTTGTTGCGTTCCTGCTTGCGATCGAACGCACGCAATTCATCGCGAATATGCGCGACACGCTGACGACCGAGCG
>JANXUW010000667.1 GCA_025351985.1 Pseudolysobacter sp. | reverse complement strand
TATCACGCGGAAAACTGGTTTAGCGTGCTCAGAATCTGCTCGCCGTAACGCTCGAGCTTGCGCGCGCCGACGCCGCTGATCTGGCCGAGGTCGTTTTCGTTGCCAGGCCGCTGCTGCGCAATTGCGAGCAAGGTCACATCGTGGAATATCACATACGCCGGCACATTTTGCTCGCGTGCGAGCTGCGCGCGCAGGTTGCGCAGCGCTTCCCATAACGCCTGATCCTGGCTGCGCAGCGTACTGCTTGCGTTGCCATTTTTTCCCGCTTTGCCACCGCGTTTTTTCTCGCGCTTTTGCTCGACATCGCGACGCAGCGCGACACGCTGTTCGCCCTTCAGCACGGCACGACTCGCCGCACTCAAACGCAAGCTGCCGAAACCCTGCACGTCGACCTCGAGCAAACCGTTCGCGACCATCTGGCGAAAAATACTGCGCCATTCTTTTTCGCTGAACTCGGCGCCGATGCCGAACGTGCTGAGTTGCTGGTGACCGAATTGCAGCACACGTTCGTTTTCTTCGCCGCGCAGAATTGCCACGACATGCGCCACGCCAAAGCGTTGCCCGCTGCGATACACGCACGACAGGGCTTTTTGCACCGCGAGTGTCGCGTCCCAGGTCTCGGCCGGTTCGAGGCAGTTGTCGCAATTGCCGCAGGCATCCGCCGCGCTCTGGCCGAACGCGGCGAGCAGGCTCTGGCGCCGACAACGCACCGATTCGCAAAAGCCGATCAGCGCATCGAGCTTGTGCCGTTCCAGCCGTTTGCGTTCCTCGCTGGCATCACCGTTCGCGATCATCTGGCTCAGCGAAACCACATCGCCGAGGCCGTACAACATCCACGCATCAGCCGGCTGGCCATCGCGCCCGGCGCGACCGGTTTCCTGATAATAACCCTCGATGCTTTTCGGCAAATCCATGTGCACCACGAAACGCACATCGGGTTTGTCGATGCCCATGCCGAACGCAATCGTCGCGACCATCACCACGCCGTCTTCGCGCAAAAAACGACGCTGATTCGTCGCGCGTGCGGCCGCATCCATGCCGGCATGATAGGGCAGCGCATTGCTGCCGTTGTCGCTGAGCCACGCCGCGGTTTCGTCGACTTTCTTGCGCGACAGGCAATAGATGATTCCCGCGTCACCTTCGTGTGTTGCCAGAAAATCCTTGAGCTGGCGCCGGCCATTGTCTTTTTGCTGCACGCGATAACGGATGTTCGGCCGATCGAAACTTGCGACGAACTGGCGCGCGTCTTCGAGCCCGAGACGCTCGACGATTTCGCGTCGTGTCGGTTCATCGGCCGTGGCGGTCAGCGCGATACGCGGCACGTCCGGATACCGTTCGTGCAGCAGATTCAGCTCGCGATATTCAGGTCGGAAATCATGCCCCCACTGCGATACGCAATGCGCCTCGTCGATCGCGAACAATGCAATCTTTGCCTCGTCCATCAGTGCCAGAAAACGCGACGTCAACAAACGTTCAGGCGCGACATACAGCAGGTCGAGTTCGCCGCGCCGCAGTTGCTGTTCCACCGCGTAGGCGGCTTGTGCATCAAGCGAAGAATTCAATAAACCCGCCCGCACGCCGAGCTGCGCGAGCGCGTCGACCTGATCCTGCATAAGCGCGATCAACGGCGAAATCACGATCGCCGTGCCATCGCGCAGCAGCGCCGGAATCTGGTAACACAAGGATTTGCCGCCGCCCGTCGGCATCAGCACCAGGCTATCCCCGCCGTTGGCCAGATGCTCGACGATGGCTTCCTGTTCGCCGCGAAAATTGGGATAACCGAAGATGTTGCGAAGCGTGTCGCGGGCAGGCGTAGTCATCTGTGTATGCTAACAAAGCCCACGCTTGCGCAGCAGAATTTTTGTCGCAGCTTTAGAGGATGCCGCTGCAACGGTCTTGTTCTGCAAGGCGCAGAAGTTGGGTGCGCCAATACCGGGACTAGCGTAAAATTGTAGTGTTGAAACCCCTGTGTGGAGGAGTTCTTGCAGTGAATCTGATCGACGGTAATCGGGATTTTCTGAGACCTCTGGCTGCCAAATATATCTGGTGGAAAACACCGGATGAAGCGCTGATAACACCGAGCCGAGTGATCGCTCAGGTAATGAACATTGGCGACTACGCTGACGTCCAGACCCTGGTCAACCACGTCGGCGATAACCTACTGCGCAAAGTGCTCGAGCATGCCGAAATCGGTCAATTCAGCGAACGCTCGTGGAATTACTGGCATTACCGACTCGGCTTGGCGAGCGTGGAGCAGGTGCCATCAATGCCTGCCCGGAAATTGGCATGAGCGGCGTTTTCAAGCCCAACATGCAGATTCTTCCCGCGGCTCAGCAGCGACTATGGCCAGAGTTGAGTCGCGCCGCTGAACTTGGCTTTGTCCTCTACGGTGGAACGGCGATTGCGCTGCGGCTTGGTCATCGGCCTTCGGTCGATTTTGATTTTTTCTCGGAAAAAACGCTGGATCGAGACGCAAT
>JANXUW010000648.1 GCA_025351985.1 Pseudolysobacter sp. | reverse complement strand
TGGGTCGCGGCATCCAGCCGATGGGTGGCGCGATGATTACGCCATTGCTGCCAGCCGAAAATCAGCAGCAGCCCAAGACCGACACCAATCACTATCGACAAGGCATTCTCGCGCAGCCATTTCTGCACCAGTTCGCCTTGTTCGTGTTCGTCCATTACCTCAAAAGCCATCGTCATTCACCTGGTTTGAATCGAAAAGCTACGCGGCAAATGCCACGCGCGGCGGCGACGCCCGAAGGCCGTTCGCTTGGAATACTAAGATTAGCAGGAAAGCGCAATTATATGCTTGCCTGCGCGATAGCCGTTCAGGAATCGCTATGGGAAGCCTTGTCGCTCTCGGAGAACAGCTTGAGGCGCGCGACATTCGAGTGTCGATAGGGCGTCAGATCCATCGCGTGACCATCCACTTCGAGGGTCGCGCCATTGCTGTTGCCGATGCGGATATCCAGCGCGCCATCGCTGTAATATTCGTGCTGTGTTCCGGCTGGCAGCAGGCCGTAATCCAGGCGTTTGCCTTCGGCTCCGAGAATTTCTACCCAGCTTTCTTCGGTCAGGCTCAAGCGCACATGGTGTGCACCCGATTCCTTGGCGGTCGCAATTGTCGGTGTGGCTGACGGCGTGGACTGAATCGGATTCAACACTGGAGTAAACGACGCAATCAGTGGTGCATCGGCGTTACTGGCATTCGATGAAGATATTGTGCCGCTGGGTAACGCAGGCCCATTCACACCGCTTTCCACCGGTTGCACGCCCGGTAATGGTGCTGCTGGCGCACTGCTGTCGACCACGCTATTCATTGACGAATTTTCGGCCGGCGTATCCAGCGGCGCGATGCGCACCAGCGTTTGCTCCAGCCCACCATGTGTCGTTAGCCAAACTGCAGGCACGACAATCAATCCGGTGAGGATGAAGTAAATGGTCGGCACCGAATAACGGTTATACAAATAACGCGGGTGCGAAATCGCGCCGGTGGTAACTAGCGGCGGCTCCGCTTGCGCAGGTTCGACCAGTGTTTCAAGCAGACTTGTCGGCAACGCCAGCAGACGCAGATAACTCAGCATGTAGCCACGCAGGTAAATGCCGTTGCCGATGCGCGCGTAGTTGCCGGATTCGAGTGCCTGCACCACGGTGCTGGGAAGATGTAGTCGCGCCGCGGCGTCGGTCACGCTCCATGCGCGTGTTTCGCGCGCGGCGCGCAGACGCTGCCCGAGATTCGGTTCATACGCATGAATGTCAATACCGGCCGCAGGTTCCGATGTGGCGGTCGCGAACATATCGTGCGATGGAGTCGTCTTGGCGAGTTCTGCATCAACAACGGTCTCGGTTGCGGACGCATTAACAGGCTGGCATTCGACAAGCGGATTCATGGTTTGATTATCCAAACCCAGCGGCAGATCGAGTTGAGTGTCATCGCTTGCTGGCAGCAAGATAATAGGCAGCGGAACCGCATTTTCGAATTCTGGCGTTGGATTCATGATGAAGGATGGTTGATTTCCGGCATGTGTGCCTGCTCGGAGTCGGGAAATTCATCGCGCAGGCGTTTGGCATATTCCTGCGCGGATTGGGTATTACCTAGTTGCGATTCGATATTGCGCCCCAGCAACAACGCATCTGGCCCACTTTGCTGCAGACTTTCAAAGCGCTGCATGAAAGCACGCGCATGAAAATAATCGGCCTTGTCGTACTGTATTTGCGCGAGACCAAAAAGTGATTCGCTACTCTGCGGGTTCAACTCTAGCGCTTTGCGAAAATCGGCTTCGGCAACATCACGTTTGCCGGCCTTGGACATGCAGATACCAGCGTTGGTGTAAGCGAGTGCAGGCGTCTTGTAGAAAGGATCGGCGATCGCCCGTTGAAAATATTGTTCGGCCTGATCGTATTTTGCCGCCTTGCACAAAAACACACCATAGTTATGGTTGGAAGCACCGTTCTTTGGAGTCAGCTCCGCGGCGCGTCGGTAATGATTCTCAGCCTCGGCGGTGTTGCCGATACGCTCATACAAAACTGCAATGACGGTGTGCGCATCGGCGTAGCCGGGATCGTACTTCAACGCCTTCAACAGTTTTTCCATCGCTACATCGAGCTTGCCCTGCTGCATGTAACGCTGGCCCAGATCGGTGTTGTCCTTGGCGGCTTCATGCATGTCGGAGTTCTTGACATGCCCGCCAGTAGACGCGTCACAACCGGCCAACAGCAGACACAACGCCAGCGCAGCCGAGCCTATGACATGGCGGCTACGGCGTGACATGCACTTCCGCTTCGATGCGCCGGCGGAAATCCGCCTGGCGACGTGTGCGATCCATCACCTTGCCAACGAGTTGGCCGCAGGCGGCATCGATATCGTCGCCGCGTGTGCGACGCACGGTTGCAATCAAGCCACCATCCATGACGATCTTCTGGAACGCCGCAATGACCATCGGCTCCGAGCGTTCGTATTTGGTGCCGGGAAACGGGTTGAACGGAATCAGATTCAATTTGGATGGCACGCGACGCAGCAGTTTGACCAGCGCGCGCGCCTGTTCCGGTTTATCGTTGATTCCTTTCATCAAGGTGTATTCGAACGTGATCTGGGTCTTGGCCTTGCGCGCGGCATAACGCTGGCACGCGGCCATGAGTTCGGCGATTGGATATTTCTTGTTGAGCGGCACAAGTTGCGTGCGCAGTTCGTCATCCGGTGCGTGCAGTGACACGGCCAGCGCAACATCGCTCTCCGCATTCAGGCGATCAATCATCGGCACCAAGCCTGCCGTTGAAAGGGTGACGCGACGGCTGGCCAGACCAAAGCCATAGTCGTCGCGCATCAGGCTCATTGCCGGCACGACGTTGTCGAAATTCAGCAGCGGCTCGCCCATGCCCATCATCACCACATTGGTGATGCGACGCGCACCGCGATGTTTGCTGCCGAGTGAGTTTGCGGCGATCCAGACCTGCCCGATGACCTCTGCCGTAGTCAGATCGCGGTTGAAGCCTTGCGTGCCGGTCGAACAAAAACTGCAGTTCAATCCGCAACCGATCTGCGATGAAACACACAATGTGCCGCGGTTTGCTTCCGGAATGAATACGGTCTCGACGGCATTGCCGCCCTCCAACTCCAGCACCCACTTGCAGGTGCCATCGCTGGATTGTTGCTCATGCAGGATTTTCGGCAGGCGCAGCTCGGCGTGGGTGTTGAGCTTGTCGCGCAAGCCCTTGCCAAGATCGGTCATCTGCTCAAAGTTTATGACTTGCTGGTGATACATCCATTTCATCACCTGCTGAGCGCGGAATTTCTTCTCGCCCAGGCCGATGAAAAACGCCTCCAGCCCGGCTCGATCGAGATCGAACAGATTGGTCACAGGCTGGATGGCGGTCGTCACGGTTATTTTCTGCCTGAGATCAAGCGCGCGAGTTGACTTCGATCGCCGAGAAGAAATACGCGATTTCGTTCTTGGCGGTATCGACGGCATCCGAGCCGTGCACGGCATTGGCGTCGATGCTGTCGGCGAAGTCCGCACGAATGGTGCCAGCGGCCGCTTCCTTCGGATTGGTCGCGCCCATCAGGTCACGGTGCTTGAGCACGGCGTTCTCGCCTTCGAGGGCTTGGATCATTACCGGGCCGGAAATCATGAATTCGACCAGCGCCTTGAAAAACGGTCGCGCACTGTGCACCGCGTAGAAACCTTCGGCTTCGGCGCGCGAGAGTTGCTTCATCTTGGCGGCGACGATCTTCAGTCCAGCGGATTCGAAACGAGCATAAATCTGACCGATGACGTTCTTGGCAACGGCATCAGGTTTGATGATGGATAGAGTGCGCTCCAGCGCCATGGGAACTCCGGATGTGTAGATGATGTGATCGAAATGTGAGGGCAGTGCTGATGCTATTGCAAGAAAACATAAAACTTGCTGCGATAGCGAGGGCTTAGCAGAGATACCCGTCGTTGATTCTAATTCATTTTTGCAAAATTATTAAGCACTGATTTCAATTATTTACCGATCTTGCGCGGGTTTGACCTGCGTGGCGCCAGCTCTTATGCTTCAAACGTTCGTTTGATACGCGCCGGGAACCGATTTTTGGCGTGCGGGACGCTAGGCGGACAAGGTGCTCCGCAGCACAATGTGTGACTGTCCGACACCCACCAACCCAGGAATTCCGAAGTGAATACCATGCAATTCTCAACCAAGGAACGCATTCTCGGCGCTGCAGAAATGCTCTTTGCACAGCATGGTTTTGCGGGCGCTTCATTGCGCCAAGTGACCTCCGCGGCGAACGTCAATCTGGCCGCTGTCAACTATCATTTCGGTTCGAAAGAAAACCTCATCAACGAAGTTTTCCGGCGGCGACTCGATGAACTGAACGCGCAGCGATTGAGCACCTTGCGCGCCGCACAAGCAGAAGCAAATCCACGCCTCGAAGACATCCTCGCCGCGTTCATCAAACCGGCATTGGCGCTGTCGCTCGATCGCAACGGCGGCGGCGCCTTTGTACGTGTTCTGGCACGCGCATATGCCGAGCACAACGAAAGCCTACGCAAATTCCTGTCCGATAATTATGGCCATGTACTGAAAGAATTCGCCGCCGCGTTTGCCGCGTTGCTGCCGACACTCGATAAGCAGGAATTGTACTGGCGCCTTGATATCGTCAGCGGTGCCTTGACGTATGCCATGGCGGATTTCGGCGTCATCAAACGTCGTGGCGCAGTTTCCGAGCAAGCCCATTGCGAACTGGCCGCCGAACATTTGATCAAGTTTGCATCGGCCGGTCTGCGCGAACGCTAGTCCCGCATCTTTATTCACCCACTCCTTCCCACGCAATCCGAGGAACGCATGAGCACTCCCCCACTCCGCATACGCAAGGCCGCCGTCCTCGGGGCCGGCGTCATGGGCGCGCAAATCGCCGCGCACCTGACCAACGCCGATGTCGAAACCCTGTTGTTCGATCTGCCTGCCAAAGACGGCGATCCGAACGGCATCGTGCTGAAGGCGATCCAGAATCTGAGCAAGCTCAGCCCGGCACCGCTGGCCGACAAATCGCGCGCCGCGAGCATCATCCCGGCGAATTACGATCAGCATCTTGCGCTGCTCGGCGAATGTGATCTGGTGATCGAGGCGATTGCCGAACGCATCGACTGGAAGCGCGACCTTTACGCCAAGATTGCACCGCATCTGAAGCAGGATTCGATCCTCGCGAGCAATACTTCGGGCCTCAGCATCAACGCGCTGGCGGACGTCCTTCCCGAGCATCTGCACGAACATTTCTGCGGCGTGCATTTTTTCAATCCGCCACGCTACATGCATCTCGCCGAACTGATTCCGTGCGCGAAAACGCTGCCGGAAGTCGTCAGCGGACTCGAGGCATTCCTGACCACGACACTCGGCAAAGGCGTCGTGATTGCGAAAGACACACCCAACTTCATCGGCAATCGCATCGGCGTGTTTTCGATGTTGTCGGCGATGTATCACACGCAGGCGCTCGGACTCGGCTTCGATGTCGTCGACGCCCTCACCGGCCCGGCGATCGGGCGTCCAAAGAGCGCGACCTATCGCACGGCCGACGTGGTCGGTCTGGACACGATGGGGCATGTCATCAAGACCATGGATGACACCTTGCCCGACGATCCGTGGCACGCATATTTCAAGGCCCCTGATTGGCTGTCCGGTCTCGTTGCGCAAGGCGCGCTCGGCCAGAAAACCGGTGCGGGTTTTTACCGCAAAGTTGGCAAGGACATCCTCGTACTCGATCCGGCCAA
The DNA here is from genome assembly GCA_025351985.1 of Pseudolysobacter sp. Lineage (GTDB taxonomy): Bacteria > Pseudomonadota > Gammaproteobacteria > Xanthomonadales > Rhodanobacteraceae > Pseudolysobacter. Next base: position 2,411 of record JANXUW010000648.1, on the reverse strand, counting down.
GCGCGACTACGTCAAGGAAACCGGCACAGTCAGCGATGAAGTCGCGACGATCCTCAAGATCAAGGCCGCGCCCGAGCGCCTCGCAAAATTGCGCGCGAGCGCAGATCCGCAAGCGCAGTTCTTGTGGGCGTCGTTGCGTGATCTGTTCCACTACACCGCTTATCACCTCGCCGCGATTGCCGACAACGCGCGCGACGTGGATTTTGCAATCCGCTGGGGCTACGGCTGGAAACAAGGCCCGTTCGAAATCTGGCAGGAAGCCGGCTGGAAACAGGTGGCGAGCTGGATCAACGAGGATATCGCCGCGGGCCGCGCGATGAGCAATGCGCCGTTGCCCGACTGGGTGCTCGACGGTCGCGACGGCGTGCACGAAGCACGAGGCTCGTTCGCGCCGAGTATCGGCGGCCTGCGTGCGCGCTCGGAAAATCCGGTCTACAAACGCCAGTATTTCCCGGATCGCATCCTCGGCGAAACGCCGAGTCCCGGCACGACGATTTTCGAGACCGATGCGGTGCGTTTCTGGTATCTCGATCAGGACATCGGCATCCTCAGTTTCAAAACCAAGATGAACACGATCAGCGCCGGCGTGCTCGAAGGCATCCAGCAGGCGATCACACATGCCGAGCAGCATCTCGCCGGCATGGTCATCTGGCAATTCGGCGAACCGTTCTCTGCCGGCGCCGACCTCAGCGCGGCCAGCGCTTCGCTGGCGGCCGGCAAGATCGATGAATTCGAGCAAGGCGTGAATCAGTTCCAGCAGACCAGCATGCGCATCAAGAACTCGCTGGTGCCGGTGGTCTCGGCGATCCGCGGCATGGCCTTCGGCGGCGGTTGCGAATTCCCGATGCACAGCGCCAAGACCGTGGCCGCACTGGAAAGTTATATCGGCTTGGTCGAGGCCGGCGTTGGCTTGTTGCCTGCCGGCGGCGGCTTGAAGGAACTCGCGTTGCGCGCCGCACAGAATGCCGTCGGCGGCGACGTCTTCGACGTGCTGAAAAATTCGTTCGAGACGATCGCGATGGCCAAGGTTTCCGCGAGTGCGCTCGAAGCAAAGGAACTTGGCCTGCTGCGTCCTACCGACACCGTGGTCTTCAACGCCTACGAACTGCTTTACGTCGCGATCACCGAGGCGCGTGCATTGGCCGAACGTGGTTATCGCCCGCCGTTGCCGGCGCGCGCGATCAGCGTCGCTGGCGATGTCGGCACGGCCAGTTTCAAGGCCAGTCTCGTCAACATGCTCGAAGGCCGTTTCATCTCGCCGCATGATTTCGAAGTCAGCAGTCGCATCGCCGACACGCTGTGCGGCGGTGTGATCGAACGTGGCAGCGCGGTCGACGAACAATGGCTGCTGGATCTGGAACGCAAGCATTTTGTCGCCCTCGCGCAAATGCCGAAGACCCAGGAACGTGTGATGTACACGCTCAAGACCGGCAAACCGCTGCGGAACTGATTCAACGCGCTCTGATCCGGCACGACGAACCGGCACAAATTCATTCAGCGCGCACTGATCGCGCCGACCAAGGAAAAACTGCAATGAGCAAACAAGTACAAGAAGCCTATATCGTCGCCAGCGTGCGCAGCCCTGTGGGCAAGGCGCCGCGCGGCATGTTCCGCAATACGCGCCCGGACGATCTGCTCGCGCACGTGTTGCGCGCCGCGCTCGACCAGGTGCCGAGCGTGGATCGTTCGCGCATCGACGATGCCGTGATCGGCTGCGCCATGCCCGAGGCCGAGCAAGGCATGAACGTCGCGCGCATCGGCGTGTTGCTGGCCGGATTGCCGAACGTCGTCTCGGCGGTCACGATCAATCGATTCTGTTCGTCCGGCCTGCAGGCCGTGGCGATGGCGGCCGATCGCATCCGTCTCGGCGAAGCCGATTTGATGCTCGCCGGCGGCACCGAAAGCATGAGCATGATTCCGATGATGGGCCACACCGTGGCGTTCAACCCGGCTGTGTTCAACGACGAAAATATCGCCATCGCTTACGGCATGGGCATCACCGCGGAGAAAGTTGCGGAGCAGTGGAAAGTATCGCGCGATGCGCAGGATGCGTTCGCCCTGCGCAGTCACCAGCGTGCACTTGCGGCGATTGCGTCCGGCGAATTCAAGGACGAAATCGCGCCGTTCCTGCTCGACGATCATTACCCGGATTTGTCCGGACGCGGCATCAAGAATGATCAGCGCCTGATCGATACCGACGAAGGTCCGCGCGCCGATACCAGCATCGAAGGCCTCGGCAAACTGCGAACGGTTTTTCGCGCCGGCGGTTCGGTCACGGCGGGTAACTCTTCGCAAATGTCGGATGGCGCAGGTGCGGTGTTGCTCGCCAGTGCACAGGCGATCAAGGATTACGGTCTCACGCCGCTCGCGCGTTTCGTCGGTTTCGCGGTCGCTGGCGTGCCGCCGGAAAT
>JANXUW010000644.1 GCA_025351985.1 Pseudolysobacter sp. | reverse complement strand
GCGAACCCGGCATGTTGGCTTCGTCGCGCCGGTAGATACAGCTCACGCGCGTCGCGCCCTGGCGGATCGCAGTGCGATTGCAGTCCATACCGGTGTCACCGCCACCGAGCACAACCACACGCTTGCCACTCAGATCAACATGCGGCTCGGCGAGCGGCGTATCGCCAGCGAGCAATTGACGCGCGTTGCTGACGAGATACGGCAGCGCCGCGTGCACGCCCGGAAGGTGCTGGCCGGGAATGGCGCCATCGACAAATCGATACGTGCCAAGGCCGAGAAACACCGCATCGTAATCGCGCAGCAATTCGGAAAATTCCACATCGCGACCGATCTCGCAGTTCAGGCGGAATTCCACGCCCATGCCTTCGAGCACGGCGCGTCGCGTCGCGATCACGTGTTTCTCCAGCTTGAAAGGCGGAATACCGAACGTCAGCAAACCGCCGATTTCCTCGTAGCGATCGAACACCACGGCCTGCACGCCCGCACGCGCGAGTCGATCGGCCGCCGAAATTCCGGCAGGTCCCGCGCCGATGATCGCGACACGTTTGCCGGTGGTTTTGACTTGCGAAAGATCGGGTCGCCAGCCCTGCCGAAACGCTTCGTCGACGACGTATTTTTCGATGCCGCCGATCGTCACCGCGCCGAAGCCTTCGTTGATCGTGCACGCGCCTTCGCACAGCCGATCCTGCGGACAGACGCGGCCACAAACTTCCGGCAACGGATTGGTTTCGTGCATCAAGGTCGCGGCCTCGAAAATGCGACCGTCCTGCACGAGCTTGAGCCAGTTCGGAATGTAGTTGTGCACCGGGCATTGCCACTCGCAGTACGGGTTGCCGCAATCAAGGCAACGCGCCGCTTGCTCGCCGGATTGGCCGGGTTCGAAATCGCCGTAGATTTCGTTGTAACCGAGCACGCGAACCTGCACCGGTACTTCGCGCGGCATCACGCGCGGCACAGTCAGGAATTTGAAAACATCGGTACTCATCAGGCGGCTCGCTTCAAGGCGTCGATCAGCGATTCGAGGCTCGCAGCCTTCGGTTTCACCAACCAGAATTTATGCAGGTATTCGCGGAATTCGTCGAGGATCTGCTGGCCCCAGACACTGCCGGTTTCGCGCACGTGGGCGATGATCAATCCGCGCAGATTCTGCACGTGATTTTCCATGCCCTCGTGGCCGATGCGATGGATGTCGATGAGCTCGTGATTGTAGCGATCGACAAAATCGCGCTCCTGATCGAGCACGTAGGCGAAGCCGCCGGTGAAACCTGCGCCGAAGTTCAAACCGGTGCGTCCGAGCACGACCACGGTGCCGCCGGTCATGTATTCGCAGCAGTGATCACCCGCGCCTTCGATCACCGCGACCGTGCCGGAATTGCGCACCGCAAAACGTTCGCCGGCCTGGCCTGCGGCGTACAACTCACCGCCTGTTGCGCCGTACAAACACGTGTTGCCGATGATCACGGTCTTGCGCGCCTCGAAGCGCGCGAGTGCGGGCGGATACAACACGATCTTGCCGTCGGCCATGCCTTTGCCGACGCCGTCGTTGGCTTCGCCTTCGAGATAAATATGTACGCCGCCGGCATTCCACGCGCCGAGACTTTGCCCGGCACTGCCGCGCAGGCGCAGCACGATCGGCGCGTCGCGCATGCCGTGATTGCCGTAGCGGCGCGCCACATCGCCGGATAATCGCGCGCCGAGCGTGCGATCGGTATTGCGCACCGGATATGCAAACTCGCCGCCGCGTTTGGTGTCGAGCGCCTCGTGCGTATCGACGCTGATACGCGCTGCGAGTGTGCCCGGATCGCGCGGCGCATTGCGCGCTGAAACACAGGTCTGCGCCACCTCGACACCGAGGCCGTTATTACTGAGTAGCGGCGATAGGTCGAGCTGCGATTGCTTGATACTGCTGCCGGCGGATTGCAGCAGCAGATCGGTGCGCCCGACGAGTTCTTCGAGTGAACGCACACCAAGCATCGACAACAGTTCGCGCACATCCTGTGCGACGAAGCGGAAATAATTCATGACCATTTCCGGCAGGCCGGTGAAGTGCAGTTTGCGCAGCACGTCATGTTGCGTGGCGACGCCGGTGGCGCAATTATTCAGGTGACAGATGCGCAGGTATTTGCAGCCGAGCGCGACCATCGGCCCGGTGCCGAAACCGAAACTTTCCGCGCCGAGTATCGCCGCCTTGATCACGTCGAGGCCGGTCTTCAAACCGCCGTCGGTCTGCAGTCGCACCTTGTGCCGCAGGCCGTTCAGGCGCAGCGTCTGATGCGCCTCGCTCAGGCCCAGTTCCCATGGCGTGCCGGCGTATTTGATCGACGACAGCGGGCTCGCGCCGGTGCCGCCGTCGTAGCCGGAAATCGTGATCAGATCGGCATACGCCTTGACCACGCCGGCGGCAATCGTGCCGACGCCAGCATGCGCGACGAGCTTGACCGACACCAGCGCATCGGGATTGATCTGCTTGAGGTCGTAGATCAATTCGGCGAGGTCTTCGATCGAATAAATATCGTGATGCGGCGGCGGCGAAATCAGTCCGATGCCGGGTTTGGCGTAGCGCAAGCGCGCGATCATTTCGTTGACCTTGTGCCCCGGCAACTGGCCGCCTTCGCCAGGCTTGGCGCCCTGCGCGATCTTGATCTGCAGCACTTCGGCGTTGATGAGATATTCCGGCGTGACACCGAAACGGCCCGATGCGACCTGCTTGATCTTCGAGGATTTCTCGGTGCCGTAACGCAGCGGATCTTCGCCGCCTTCGCCGGAATTGGAACGCGCGCCGAGTCGGTTCATCGCGATCGCGAGCGCCTCGTGCGCCTCGGGCGACAGCGCGCCGAGCGACATGCCAGCGGAATCGAAACGCTTCAAAATCGAATCGATCGGTTCGACATCGTTGAGCGGAATCGCGCTGCGGCCTGAGCGGAATTCGAGCAGATCACGCAAGGTCGACGGCGCACGCGAATTCACGTGATCGGCGTAGATGCGGTAATCGATGTAATCACCGCTGCGCACCGCGGTTTGCAGGCTCGCGATCACGTCCGGGTTGTACATGTGGTATTCGCCGCCGTGCATGAATTTCAGCAGGCCGCCGGGCAATAAAGTTTCAGCCTCGTTCCACGCATCGAACACCTGCTGTTTCATCTCGCGTTCGATGTCGACAAAACCCGCGCCGCCGATGCGCGACGGCGTGCCGGCAAAACAGCGCGCGACGACTTCGTCGGACAAACCGACGATTTCGAACAAGCCCGCGCCGCGATAACCGGCGATGGTGGAGATACCCATCTTCGACAGGATTTTCAGCAGACCCTTGCGGATGCCGCGGCGATAACTGCGGCCGAGTTCGCGCGGTTCGCCATCGCTCTTGCCGCTGATCAAACCGTCGCGACCGAGATCGAATAACGTCTGATAGGCGAGATACGGATATACCGCGGTCGCGCCGTAACCGATCAGGCACGCGAACTGGTGCGGGTCACGTGCGCTGCCGGTTTCGACCAGCAGGTTGCAATCGCAGCGCAGGCCGGTGGCGATCAGGTGCTGGTGAATCGCTGCCGTGACCAACAATGAATGCGCGACCAGCATGTCGGGTTTCGGATAACGATCGCTGATGAAGACCAGCACCGCGCCGTTGCGCACGGCCGCTTCGGCGGCGCTGCAATACCGATCGAGCGCGGCGGCGAGGCCTTCTTTTTCCTCGTAATAAATATCGATGAAAACCTGCGCTTCGCGGAACTGCGGCAGGCCGAGGATCTGCCGCAGTTTTCGCTGCGACAGGATCGGTGAATTCAGCAGCACCTGGCGCGCGTTTTCGGGCGTGAGGTCGAACACGTTGCTCTCGCTGCCGATCTGCGTCGCGAGCGACATCACCAGACTTTCGCGCAGCGGATCGATCGGCGGATTGGTGACCTGCGCGAACGCCTGGCGGAAATAATCGTAGAGCGAGCGCGACTGCAAAGACAGCACCGCGAA
>JANXUW010000582.1 GCA_025351985.1 Pseudolysobacter sp. | reverse complement strand
CGTTTTCGAATACGGATCACTACAAGAACGCGATCCATATTGTTTTCTACGTGTTCAACGCCTGCAATCTGATGTTCGTTTTGCGGTTCTGCGAACGGTATTGGCCGCGCCGCGAAATGGCGTTGTGGGCGGTCACGGCGTTGCTGATACTGGCCACCGTCGCCGCACCGCATACGGCGATGCGTCAGGTCGAAAATCTTTCGTTGCTGTACGGATTGTTCATGGGCACGCTGGCGACTGTGCTGTTCGTATTCCTCGCCTGGCGCCGGGGCGGAAGGTTCGATCAGCGTATTCTCGCAGCCGTAGGCTTCGTCAGCTTGTGCGCGAGCTATCGCGACGCACTCGTCGTGCTGCGCGTCATTCCCGTGAACACCTATTACGCCACCTATTTCGAGCAGCTCGACGTCATCGCCGTCGCTGTGGTGCTGGCCTGGAACTTCGTGCGCAATCAAAGTCGCATCGAACGCTTCAACATCGATCTGCAGCGCAATGTCGAGGAAGCGCGCGAGGAGCTGACGTCGAGCCTGCATCGCCAGCATGAACTTGAACTCGTGCACGTGCGCCTGGGCGAGCGCGTCAATCTTGCGCACGACCTGCACGATGGCTTGGGCGGCATGCTGATCGGCAACATCACAGCATTGGAACAAACACAGAGACAGATGCCGTCGAGCCAGGTGCTCGACTTGCTGCGTGGACTGCGCGATGACTTGCGCCTGATCATCGACACCGCCTCGGCGCAGCAGTACGGCGAACTCTCGATGGCGCAGCTGCTGGCACCGATGCGCCATCGCGTGACACGTCTGTTCGATGCACACGGAATCGAACTGGACTGGGATGTGACCGGTTTGGAAAAACTCCACCTGACCACCGCGCAAAGCCTCGATGTTCTGCGCATCACACAAGAGGCGCTGACGAATGTGCTCAAACACAGCGATGCGACTCATGTCACCGTGGAGATGGAATACGCCGACGATGCGCTGCGCATGGAAGTCAGCGACAACGGTGTCGGCATGCCTGCCACGCCAGCCAACACTTTCGGCACCGGCATGCGTAGCATGCAACAGCGCGCGCGTCGACTGAACGCGGCGTTTTCGATCGGCTCTGAACCCGGCTCGACGGTCGTGCGGCTAAACATGCCGCGGCCTTCCGCCTAGGTTTTCCGAGCCACTTGCGGGGCCACGCCACGAACAATGAACGGCGGGGAAGCCTGTGCGCTCCGACTTACCGAAAGCGGCCGGTCACGACGTTCTGCTTCGGGTCGGAAGTTCGCGTTGCGCCGGGTAATCAGTCCGACCAGTGCGCTGATCCTGTTAGGCCGGAGCCATGATCAGAATCGATCAGCGCACGCAATCAATGCGCCGGCAAACACGCCGCCACGGTTTCGCGGATGTGTTGTGCGGTTGCCTCGGCGATGCTGAAACGCGCGTCCAACGGCACACCGGTTTCATTGTTGCTTTGCTGTTTCCAGCTCAGTCGCGAATTCGGTTTGCTGAGCACCTGCACGATGTCGGAAAGTTTGCCGGGCTTGCCGGTGATCTGGTTCAGGCCGAACACAAAACCGCCAGTGATCTCGGCGCTGTACCAGCCGTTCGCGGCCATTTGCGCATCGATGTCGTCGCTGCCGCCGCTCGCGTGCAAGTGGCTCAACGCCTTGGCCGCAGCCGGTGCATCCGGGCCTTCGAACGGCGCGAAATCAAATCCCTTGATGCCATCGGCGTCACGCAAGGTCAGCTCCAGCCCGAGCGTGCCGTTCTTGTCGGGCTGGCAATACAGATATAACTGCGCCGGCCGTTCGCCGACCGGGGTAGTGGCATTGCCGCTCAAGTGCACGGATTTCAATGCATCGGCGTGCGCATGGTTTGCAGATGCGGCGCAAAACGCCGAAAGCAGCACGAAAGAAAACAGGCGAAGTGGCGTAGGCATGAAAATTTTCCAATCAGTCGATGGTGCAAAAATAGCGCAGCGCGAGTTCAGGATACGTTATCGGCCTGCGCCGCGTGCCAACCCATTTCCGCAATCGTGCGCGCCATTTTTCCCGCTTGCAGCGCCTGATCGCTGGACGCGTTGCCTTGCTGTGCGCGCTTGAACACGCCTTGCGCGATCGCGGCGAGACGGAAAAAATTGAAGGCCAGATAAAACGGCCAGTGTGCGCCAGCAGACAGACCCGTGCCGGCGCTGTAGCGCGCGATCAATTCCGCCTCGTCGGGAATGCCGAGCGCTTCGCGATCCATGCCGGCCAGGCCGCTGAGCACATGACCTTGCGGCAGGCGCAGCGCCATGCAGAAATACGCCAGATCCGCGAGCGGATGGCCAAGTGTGGAAAGCTCCCAGTCGACCACCGCGAGCAATTGCGGCTGATCGACTTGCCACATCAGGTTATCGATGCGGAAATCGCCGTGCACCAGCGCGACGCGATTATCCTCGGGCGGCGCATTCGCCGGCAGCCAAGCGATGAGTCGATCCATCGCGGTGATCTGCTCGGTCGCGGCGGCGTGGTATTGCTCGGTCCAGCGCCCGATCTGGCGCGTGAAAAAATTGCCCGGTTTGCCGTATTCGCTCAAGCCGACCGCCGCCACATCGATGCGCGACAGCGCAATCAGAATATCGATCATGGCTTCGTAATAAGCCCGCCGTTCGCCGCTCGCGAGTTTCGGCAGAGCCGGATCCCACAACACGCGTCCTGGGATGAATTCCATCAGGTAAAACATGCTGCCGATGACCGTTTCATCGGTGCACAAGTGCAGCGGCTGCGCGACCGGTACGCTGCTGCCGTGCAACGCCGTGAGCACGCGGAATTCGCGATCGACCGCATGTGCGGAGGCGAGCAGTTTGCCCGACGGTTTGCGGCGCAGGACATAACTGCCTGACGCGGCATCGATGCGATACGTCGGGTTCGACTGGCCGCCCTTGAACTTGGTCGCGGTGAGCGGGCCGCGAAAACCGGCGACGTGTTTTTCGAGGTAGGCGGCGAGCGGTGCCTCGGGCAGGAAATTGATATCGCTATCGCTCATTCGGTTCTCATCGGTTCGGGCGCGATGCGCAACGCAACGCTCAATAGTACGTCATCCACTCGCGCGCACCGGGCGCGGAAAAATGCGGCAGGCCGTTCCAGGTATGCAGATGCCAGCCGCGCGCGCTGGCGTGGAATTCGCTGATGCCGGTATTGCGCAGACTCAGATTCATGTCGACCGTATGTTCGTCATCGATGCCGAGCGCGGCCTGCGCGCAACGCGCGATCACGCCGCCGGAACTCATCACCAAGGTCGTGCCGCCGCTGCGCGCATGTGTCGGCAATTGTGCACGCGCGCGCGCGACGCGGCTGCCGAATGCCGACCAGGTTTCTGTGGCACGTTCGTCGAGCTCGGCGCGGCTCCACGATTGCAACGCCGCCATCAGCAAGGCTTTGACTTCACGCGGCGCATGACTGTCGCGCGCCGCGGCAATCTTCGGATCGTGCGGATACGTTTGGGCGTAAGCGCGTACCACGCTGTCGTGATCGAACTCGTTCCAGTCGGCATCGATCGCGGTTGCCGGCAATACGCGGCCGGCGGCGGCAAACGCGGCTTCGATCATCGCCAAAGTTTGTGCATGCCGCCGCATCGCGCCACACACCACCGCGCCGAGATGCAGCGCTTCTTCGTGCTGTACCAGCCATGCAGCGAGCTGCTTTGCCTGCTCGTGACCGCGCGGCGAAAGCTGGTCGTAATCTTCGGCGCCGTACGATGCCTGGGCGTGGCGGATCAACAAAATGCGCGACATCTCAGTGCGGCTCGGCGGCGGATGGAAAAGCGAATGCGGCCCGTTCATTCACCGATATATTCCTTGCTGAACTTGAGCTCGTACGGCTGCTCGCGGCCGGCGGGTGTGATCGACAACGCCATGCGATAGGTATCACGTGCTGACACGGGAAATTCGCCGAGATAATAGACCGTGC
>JANXUW010000558.1 GCA_025351985.1 Pseudolysobacter sp. | reverse complement strand
CGCCCGAAGTCATCAACTTCATGGCGAAGCACGCCCGCGGCTTGATCTGCCTGCCCCTGGGCACCGGCCTGTGCGACGCCCTGGAACTCCGCCCCATGTCGCAGCGCAACACCTCGCGCTTCGGCACCGCATTCTGCGAATCCATTGAGGCCACCGAAGGCGTCACCACCGGCATCTCGGCCTACGATCGTGCGCACACCATTCGCACCGCCGTGCGCCCGGACGCCAAGCCCGAACACCTCGCCCAGCCCGGCCATATTTTCCCGCTCGCATCGCAACCCGGTGGTGTGCTCATGCGCGCCGGCCACACCGAAGCCGCGACCGATCTGGCGTGCCTCGCCGGCCTCGAACCGGCCGGCGTGCTGGTCGAAATTCTCAATGAAGATGGCAGCATGGCGCGCCGTCCCGAGCTTGAGGAATTCGCGAAATTGCATGGCCTCAAGATCGGCACGATCGCCGAACTGATCCGCTATCGCCTCGATACCGAAAAAACCATTGCGCGCGTGTTCGATGAAAGCGTCGATACCGAATTCGGCACATTTCGTCTCGTCGGTTATCGCGACGTGCTCACGCACGCGCTGCATTTTGCGTTGGTACGTGGTGATGTCGCCAACGGCGCGCCGGTGCTGACGCGCGTGCATCTGCAGAATACCTTGTCCGACGTTTTGCACCTCAAGCGCGACGATCTCGGCGTCACCATCACCGGCGCGTTGCGCCATATCGCCGAAGCTGGCCGCGGTGTGGTCGTCGTGCTCGCCGCTGCGCAACAAGGTGAGATCCTGCTCGCGCGTCTGCAGAAAAACGACTCTGCAAAACTGGAGACGGCAACCGCCACCACGCCTGCCGAATGGCGCAACAACGGCCTCGGTGCGCAGATCCTCGCCGACCTCGGCGTGCACAAGTTGCGTGTGCTCGGCACGCCGAAACGCTTTCTCGGTTTGGCCGGGTTTGGGCTTGAAGTGGTAGAGTACGTCCCGGTTTGATGGCGATCAGGTAGGTTGGGATGAACTCTGTTCCTGATTGTTGCTATTTATTCAGACCAACAGGTTCCAACGTGAGTGATGCATGTCTCTCTTTCTAAACGTCGCTTGTTTGCTAGCGCTTGTATTGGCAGTTTGCCTCGCAGTATGTAATTGGATCTGGGTCATACTTGAATATCGCAATATGTCGCGAGGCATCAAGCGTCATGTCTCGACTATGCCGGGTATCGTTCAAATTCTTGCAGTCATCGCAGGCGTACTCTTGACGCGCGTAGCCGCCCCGTGGTTTCCCGCTTGGTGGCTTGTGATGATTGCCTTGGAGGATGCAGTTTTTCTTTTGCTCGCGGCGCTCATTTTTGCCACGATTCGCAGAAGGTTTCGTACCTCGATCTGATCGTGCTCGTAGACAAAATTTATCTGCAACACTTCCTATAGTTTTTCAAAGCGATCCCCATGCAAATCATCGAAGGTACATTCACTACCCCATCCGGTCGCTTCGCGATCATCGCCGCGCGTTTCAATGGCTTTATCGTCGAGCCGCTGGTCGCCGGCGCGCGCGATGCGCTGCTGCGGCATGGCGTGAAGGACGACGACATTGACCTGATCCGCGTGCCCGGCGCGTGGGAGTTGTCGCAGGTGGCGGGGCAGGTCGCCAAGGGCGGAAAATATTCGGCGATCATCGCGCTCGGTTGTGTGATTCGTGGCGCCACGCCGCATTTCGACTACGTTGCGGGCGAAGCGGCGAAAGGTCTGGCGCAGGCCGCACACGCGCACGGCGTGCCGCTCGCGTTCGGCGTGCTGACCACCGAAAACATCGAGCAGGCGATCGAGCGCGCCGGCACCAAGGCCGGCAACAAGGGCGCGGATGCGGCGATGGCCGCGCTCGAAATGGTCAACCTGTGGAACAAACTCTGATGGCCGCACCACGCAAGGATGGTATCGATCTGGCCGCGCGCAGCCGCTCGCGCCGCCGTGCGCTGCAGGCGGTTTATGCGTGGCAGCTCAGCGGCAATTCGATGAAATCGGTGATCGCGCAGTTCAGCCAGGAACAGGAAATGGAGATCGCCGATCTCGCCTATTTCGAAGACCTGCTGCTCGGCGTGGAAAAACACAGCGCCGAGATCGACGCGAAATATGCGCCGTATCTGGATCGCGAAGTCGCCGCGGTCGATCCGATCGAACGCGCGATTCTGCGCATCGCCGGCTACGAATTGTTGTACCGTATCGATGTGCCATATCGCGTCGTGATCAACGAGGCGATCGAAGTATCCAAGCGCTTCGGCGCCGAGCACGGTCACACCTACATCAACGGCGTGCTCGACAAGGCCGCCGCCGCGTGGCGCGCGCAGGAACGCAGCGCACCGCGCTGAGATCGAGGCCGTTGCCATGGCCGAATTTTCCCTGATCGAAGTAATCCGCGAACGTTGCGCCGTGATACGCGACGACGTGCGACTCGGCATCGGCGACGATGGTGCGGTGCTCGCCGTTCCCGCCGATCACGAACTCGTGGTCAGCACCGATACGCTGGTCGCGGGTGTGCATTTTCCGTTGCAGACCGCACCGTTCGATATCGGCTGGAAAGCGCTTGCGGTCAACCTCAGCGATCTCGCCGCGATGGGCGCGAATCCCGCGTGGGCGACGTTGGCATTGACCATGCCGAGCGCCGATGCGGCGTGGGTCGAAAAATTTGCCGACGGTTTCGCCGCACTCGCGTCCGAACATCATCTTGCCCTGGTCGGTGGCGATACCACGCGTGGCCCGCTCAGCATCACCATCACGGTGTTCGGTTTTGTTCCCGTGGGTATGGCGATCACGCGCGCCGGCGCCAAACCCGGCGACTGGATTTGTGTCACCGGCACGCTTGGTGATGCCGCGGCCGGCTTGGCGTGCGTGCAGGCGCGCGACGATGGCGCACACGAATTGATCGGGCGTCTGAATCGTCCCACCGCACGCATCGTCGCGGGTCTGTTGCTACGTGACGTTGCAAGTGCGGCGATCGATATTTCCGATGGCCTGCTCGCCGATCTCGGCCACATCTGCGCGCGCAGCGGTGTCGGCGCGGAGCTGTGCGTGGACGATCTGCCGATGTCGCCCGCGTTCGGCGAATACGCCGATGTATCAACCCGACAACGCCTGCAACTCGCGGGCGGTGACGACTACGAACTGTGCTTTTGTGTAGCGCCGGATCGCGCGCCCGCACTGCTGTGGAATCTTGCGCAAAACGGATGTGCCGCGACGCGCATCGGCCAGATCTTGGCGGGCCACGAAATTATTCTGAGCGATGATTGCGGCGCACGCATCGAGATTCCTCAACACGGCTGGGAGCACTTCACCTGATGCCGCTCGATGCCGCTCAACGCCGCGATTTGTTGTCCGATCCGGCCGGCTGGATCGCAAGCGGATTCGGTTCGGGCCTGAGTCCGGTCGCGCCCGGCACAGCGGGTTCGCTGGCCGCATTGCTGCCGTATTTTTTGCTGCGCGAATTATGGTGGCCGTGGTATCTGCTGATCGTCGCGCTGGCGTTTGTGCTCGGCGTCTGGGCCAGCGAAAAAATCGTGCGCCGATTGCAGCTCG
>JANXUW010000563.1 GCA_025351985.1 Pseudolysobacter sp. | reverse complement strand
AGCAATTCTTCCAGCAGGCAGCCGAAAGCTCTTACTTCCAACTGCTGCAGGGCCGTGGCCTCTTCCGAAGCAGCAGCGTCGAAAAAGCACGCCGCTCCGAAATCGCCCAGCAAGGCAGTGCCTTCTGTCGTATTCAGAATGTTGTGCGCATATAAATCGCCGTGCATGATGCCATTATCGTGCAAATGCCCGGCTGCTGACGCAATGCCAGTGGCAATACGCCGCGCTGTTTCCAGCCGAACGACAGCACGCGCACGATCGCTGCGCCACTGGCGCGAAGCGACTACGGCCTGCCGGAATCCGGTATCGTGTTCGCCAGTTTCAACAATAGCTACAAGTTTACTTTGCGCACTTTTACACGCTGGATGAAAATCCTCGCTAGCGTGCCCGACAGCGTGCTGTGGTTGCTCGCATCGCCACCCGGCACGAGCACGGATGCCAACCTGCGGCGCGCCGCGCAAGCCGCCGGCATCGACGCGCGACGGCTGGTGTTCGCGCCGAAGATCGCGCATGCGCAGCACCTCGCACGTTACGCGCACGCCGATCTTTTTCTCGACAGCAATCCGTACAACGCCCACACCACCGCGTCGGATGCGTTGTGGGCCGGCTGCCCGGTACTCACGCAACCCGGTGATACGTTCGCTGCGCGCGTCGCCGGCAGCCTCAATCATCATCTTGATTTGACTGAACTCAATGCCGATTCGGATCAGGCATATGTCGATTTCGCGATTGCGCTTGGCCGCGATCCAGAACGCCTGCGAGAACTGCGCGAGCGGCTCGCGGCGGCAAAAAACTTCAGCGGACTTTTCGACATGCGCGGTTATGCCCAGGATTTCGAGCGCCTGCTGATCGCGATGTTCGCGCGCCACCAGCGCGGCGAAACGGCGACCGATCTTGAGCTGTCCAGATCGATTGAATAACGTGCGGAAAACAGCGCAACCTTTGCTCCGCAACGCCGCTTGCGTTAGCCTCTGGCGATGACTGCCAACATCGATTTCAAACCTCTCACGCTGTGCGTGCTCACGGTATCGGATTCGCGCACCGCCGCGAACGATACGTCCGGCGATTATCTGTGCGACGCCATCACCGGCGCCGGACATGCGCTACACGAACGCGCGATCCTGCCCGACAATCGTTACCGCATCCGCGCGCTGGTCGCGAACTGGATCGCCGACGAGTCGATCGACGGCGTGATCGTGACTGGTGGCACCGGCTTTACCGGACGCGATTCCACGCCCGAAGCGATCACGCCGCTGCTCGATAAACCGATGCCCGGTTTCGGCGAAATGTTTCGCATGCTGAGCTTCGATGAAATCGGCACGTCGACGATGCAGTCGCGCGCATTTGCCGGGCTGTCGAACAATACCTTCGTGTTCTGCCTGCCGGGTTCAACCTCGGCATGCCGCACCGCGTGGGAGAAACTGATCCAGGCGCAACTCGATGCACGCACGCGGCCTTGCAATCTGGTTGCGCTCATACCGCGACTGCGCGAGATTTGATCGAAGCAGCCGCAAAAACTACTGCGCTCGGTATTTTGCACGAGGGCGGTGCTCGGAATCCTCATGTACAGAAAGTACACTCCGGTTCCTCCGCTCCGTCCTCGCACAAACTCCCTTCGCTCGCTACGTTTTTGAGGCCACTTCAACGCACGACAGCCAAACGGAGTCATCGCTATGCACCGCATGAAAAAGAAAAAATATGAACACCATCTCGAAGCCCTGCAAATCGAACTGGTCGAATTACAACGCTGGCTGATTCATACCGGCAAGCGCGCCGTGGTGTTGTTCGAGGGCCGCGATGCTGCCGGCAAAGGCGGCACGATCAAGGCGATCAGCGAGCCGCTGAACACGCGTTACACGCACATCATCGCGCTGTCCAAACCCGACGAGCGCGAGCGCACGCAATGGTTTTATCAGCGCTATATCGAACATCTGCCGGCGGCGGGTGAACTCGTGCTGTTCGATCGCAGCTGGTACAACCGCGCCGGCGTCGATCACGTGATGGGTTTCTGCACGGAGCCGGAATATCAGCGCTTTCTGGTCGAATGCCCGGTGTTCGAACAAGGCCTCATCAACGACGGCATTCTGCTGTTCAAATACTGGCTCGCGGTCGATCAACTCGAACAGGAAGAGCGTTTTGCCGACCGCGCCAACGATCCGCTCAAGCGCTGGAAAATCTCGCCAGTGGATATCGCTGCGCGCAATCAATATCACGCCTACAGCGAAGCGCGCGACGTGATGATCCAACACACCAGCACGCCCACAGCGCCGTGGCATGTGGTCGATTTCAACGACCAGCGGCGCGGACGCCTGAACCTGATCCGGCATCTGCTCGATCAAATGCCCGATCGCAAGATTCCGGTCAAGCCGATGAAGCTCGCGAAATTGAAGGGCGATCTGGGCGTGGAGGAATTGACCGACAAAGGACTGTGGGTGCCGGAAAAATTTTAACGTTTAAATAGCCATCAATGAATTCAGAGAACACGTTTTTGATGGAGCCAACCAGCTAGGACTAACACCGTCGTTATGTGACAACCCGTTTACGCACCGTTCGCTTGGTCAATTGGTTTAGGCTCAGCGCCCAGTAGATGACATGCCCGTTGTAAACGCTACGTCCAAGCTTGAACTTAGTCGATGGAAATATACTGGCAACCCAGGTAGGCACCCTTGAACGAGCCCATGAGACACCCTCAAAAAGATAAGGAAAGTTCTCTTTGTTGGGATTGGGTGTGTGAACATATATAGCGTCTTGCTCAGAGTCGGTTGGATCGATGAGCACCCATGATTGATGAGGCAACTCCCAGCCATGTAGCTGCTCTAGAGCTGAAAGATAATCTTGGTGCAGCCTTTCAAGACTAGACCGCCGCGCCTCTTTGCTTTGATTTCCGAGGCCTTCCACGTCTGTATGCGCATGCCAGAGGTCGTACCAAGATCCTGCGGTTGTATTCACGCTAATACGCGAACTGTGTGGCTTTTCTTTCATGATCCCCAACACTTTTTTGCCGTGTGAATGATTTGCATCACGTCATCGCCGCCGCATTGAGCAACCCAACAGCAAGCGTCAGCCCCGCAAGCAACAACGCCACCGACACGCAATCCGCCTCGATC
>JANXUW010000548.1 GCA_025351985.1 Pseudolysobacter sp. | reverse complement strand
CAAAGACCACCCGGAAAAAGAGGCGAGCAAGGGAGCCGAAACCAAAACCGCGCGCGGTGGGGTCGAGCACGCAAAAACGGTTCAGGAGTTCGACAAGCTCGCGGATCGGCGTCGCCTGAAATATCACGGTTACGACGATAAGGGTTCGCACTGGAAAGCGCTGCCGGAGCCACTGCGACACCTCATTGATGACTACAACGGCATGACCGAAACGGCCCAGGCGACGGTCAAGGCCACGCCGGAAAATCTCCGGGCGCTGCTGGATCAGCGGCAGTCGCGGGGAATGAGTCGATAGCGGCGCGGTTCATCTGAAATCGTCTAAGGCAAGGTACACACGGGTGACCTTCAAAAGCCAGCGCATCTGTTCATTCGACATTGGTTCGAGCTCCTGCTGTTCGAGAGGGTAAGAAAGTAACCAACAGCATTGGGTTTGTCAGCTCGCGTTGCCCGCTCCGTAAATCTTTGAAAATACTCCGAAATTTTGCTCATTCCAGCGGCTTACTCAGATTCATTCCTTCTTTGCCGTCGCGCCCGCAGGGAGCTACCCGCCCGATGTCGCCTTCGAGGAGCATAGCCACGAGCTTCGCGACCATGATAGTTTGGATGTGGGGGGCTGGAGAGGGGCGTTACCAAATCTTTGTCAATCGCCGATTGCAAGTCGCCCTGGATTTCATGTGAGATGGCGTTGCCAGGACTTGCTGGATGCGAACGCAACGTCGCATGTAAGAAGGGCAGTGCATCGGAAGATCTTGGTTCGCGTATTGCGGAGGAGCGATAGATTCCAACACTCTGTCTATCGAACCTACAGAACCCCGTCCTATGAACTCTGAACAACCCGCACTAACGGAACTCGAATACGCGGGCTTTTGCCTGCGTCTCGCCGCATGCATCATCGACTCGATTTTGGTATGCATCATGACGATGCCGATGTTGCTGAGCGTCTACAGAAAAGGCTATTGGAGCAGTCCGCACTGGATTGCTGGGCCGGCCGACTTTCTGATTTCATGGGTACTCCCAACGGTGCTCACCGTGGTGTGCTGGCGCCTATGGCAGGCCACCCCTGGAAAGATGGCCATTGCCGCGCGCGTGGTCGATGCCCGAACAGGAGGCAACCCCACTCTGAATCAGCTCGTGATCCGCGCACTCGGTTATTTTCTGAGCACCCTCGTATTCGGCTTAGGTTTCGTTTGGGTAGCGTTCGACCTACGCAAACAAAGGTGGCACGACAAGCTTGCGAACACCGTCGTGATCCGCCCTCGCGCTCGAGGTGCGCTGCCTGTTTCGGTTCAAGGACGGTAAATCGTGAAAGTTTTCTTTTCTTACTCGCACGAGGACGAAGCTTTTTGGGATCAACTCGAAAAGCATTTAGCCGTGCTGAAGAGGCAAGGGTTGATCACAACATGGCATGACCGATAACTCTCGCCGGCAGCACGCTTGATGAAGGCATTGACGAGAACCTGGAAACGGCTGACATCATCCTGCGCTTGGTGAGCTCAAGCTTCTCGCCTCGGAATACTCCATCATGGAGAGATGATATGGGAAATGGAGCGACGCCGGAGTATTCTTCGGTTGTCATCTGGTCGAAGCGGAATATCGATTCAATCGACGTTTTTCATAGCGCGACATGCTGCTGCGACTGCTGCGCGCGACGGCTGACTGTGCACTTTGCGCGGAGCCCGCTTTGCCATCAGCGAGCAATCATCCTGGCTGAGCGTCGGGGGTAATCCGGTCTGAAGAGCCGATCCGGCACATTTTCGGTTGCCAATTCCTGTTGTTAGTCGGTGGTTTGAACTTCGATGGGCGAAGTGCTTTAATAACATCCATATGGATGGTCTATGGATGTTATGAAAACGATTACTGTTGCGGAACCGAAGCGTGTCGCACCCGAAACTGAAAAGCTCACAATCAATCTGGGTGTCGTCGATCTCGGCCAAATCGATCTTCTCGTGCAGGAAGGATTTTATTCCAATCGCACCGACTTGATTCGCACTGCCATTCGTAATCAGCTCACTGTGCATGGTGAGGACATCAAGCGCACGGTGGCGCGCCGCATGCTGGTTCTCGGCTTGCACGATGTACGCCGCAGCGATCTCGAGCGCATGCAGGCGCAGCGGCAAATGCTGGATATCCAGGTGGTCGGCCTGGTGCGAATCGCGGACGATGTCTCGGCAAAATTGGCGCTGGCGACAATTGCATCGATCGAGGTTCTCGGTGCGCTGCACGCCCCTGCTGCGGTGCGCACCGCACTCGCCGCGCGTATTCGCTGAGTCGTGATTGGAGGTCATTTGAAAATTTTCCAAAGTTGGCGCCGCGGCCTGAGCGCTGCCAAATTGGCAGGCTCGGCAGCAAAGCATGTCGAAAGCAAAAACATCGCTGGATTGATGGATTCCATGCGCAAGGGAATTCAACGCCCCAGCGGCGACAGCCCGCAATCGGCCTCGAATATTTCGGCGACGATCTTGCAGGCGCTCAACGATGCGGGATTGAGCATACATGCATCGGGCGTTGCATCATCGAGCGCGATAGGGTTGAGCGAGAAGGCCGGCGCTGCAAGGAACGCCGCGCGTGACAATGTTCAATCGGGAAGTTTCACTTTCCACGCTTTCACCAATGCCGCAGGCAGTCGCAACTACAAGTTGTACGTGCCGCGTAGTTACGATGCGAGCGCCGATCGTGCGTTTCCGCTGATCGTCATGTTGCATGGCTGCACTCAATCGCCCGATGATTTTGCGGCCGGAACGCAGATGAATATGTTGGCCGAACAGCATGGATTTCTCGTGCTGTATCCGGCGCAGTCTCCCAACGCCAACGGTTCAAAATGCTGGAACTGGTTTCGTGCCGAAGATCAACATCGCGATCGCGGCGAGCCATCGCTTATTGCCGGAATGACGCAAGAAGCGACACGCAATTTTCGTGTCGACCAGCGTCGTATTTTTGTTGCTGGTCTTTCGGCCGGCGCAGCGATGGCTGTGATCCTCGGCGAAACCTACCCGGATGTTTATGCCGGCGTAGGTGTTCATTCGGGGCTGGCTTATGCCGCCGCGCACGATGTGGCTTCTGCGTTCCGCGCGATGAAAGGCTTGCCGGATACGGCGGCTGAATCTTCACGCAATCATCAGCGTACTGGCTTGATGCCAACAATAATATTTCATGGCAATCGCGATACCACAGTGGCGGAAAAAAATGCCGGGATCATTATGCAACAGGCACTCTCTGTGAATTGCGGTGCAACGCCCCTAACGAAGGTACAAAGCAGCGGAGAAGCCGGCGGGCGTCGAGTCAATCGCACCATTTATCGCGATCAGGCCGGAAATGACATGATCGAGTGCTGGCGTATCGATGGCGCAGCACATGCTTGGTCAGGAGGCGACAGTAGCGGTTCGTACGCGGACCCAGCAGGTCCGAATGCGTCGGCAGAAATGTTGCGTTTTTTCTTCGCGTTACCGTGTTGCTAAACATAGAAACATGGATTTTCACGCGTAACGGCACTACTGCGCGCATCGCTACAGGGCGCCAGCTCAGGTTCGCTGAAGCTGGCAAGAACCCAGTAATATCGAGCCGAGACTCACTACCTGACTGGCTACAACAAACCATCTCAGGTCATATCGGCTAATATTTCTTTCTTCACGGCGCAATCGGGTACTTTCACTTGGCTCGGGTTACATTACGTTCGTTTGTTGATACAGAACGGCTGAAGAAGTAGGACTGCTTCGTGAACGAAAAATTGAAGAGTTCGGGAATATCGTGGCGGCCCATATGATTAATCGGGGGACGCGAAATCCCGTACCGTTAGACAAAGTGCAGGAGCAGGTCGTCGCTATATGGGGTGGATCCAATCCCCAGGCTTTCTTACTCTGGCTCGAAGATCCGAGCGACTATTCTCCTTGAACCGCCCCGGGTTTGAACTGACCCCCAGAAGTTGGACGGTCACGATTCCGCCGATCAGACGGTGCATCTCAGCCGATATTCCACCGGGCTGAGTCCCTTCAGCCCGAGCTTGATGCGCTCGTGGTTGTAGTAGTGGACGTAATCGTGTACGCCCGCCTCAAGCGTATCAATG
>JANXUW010000530.1 GCA_025351985.1 Pseudolysobacter sp. | reverse complement strand
CCGCAGCACAAATCGCGAGAAAATCCGTAGCGACCAGAGCCGCGCCGCCGATCAGACCACCATCGACATCCGGCTCGGCGAACAACTCGACCGCGTTCGCCGGCTTGACACTACCGCCGTACAGGATACGCACCGAGTTGGCGATTGTAGCATCCTCACGCAGCAGTTTGCCACGTATGAAAGCATGTACCGATTGTGCCTGCGCCGGACTTGCGGTCAATCCAGTGCCGATCGCCCAGACCGGCTCATAGGCGATCACTGCGTTGACAAAAGCGTTGATCCCGCTGGACTGCAACACCGCCTCGATTTGCGCCGCGATGATCAGCTCGGTCTGCCCTGCTTCGCGCTGCAGCAAGGTTTCGCCGACACAGAGGATCGGAATCAATCCCGCAGCTTGCGCCTGGGCAAATTTCGCCGCGACGCACGTGTTGCTCTCGGCATGATATTGACGTCGTTCTGAATGTCCGACCAGCACATAACGGCAACCGATATCAGCCAGCATGGTCGCTGCGATTTCGCCGGTGTAGGCGCCTTGCGCATGCTCACTGCAATCCTGCGCGCCAATTGCAAATCCGCTATCAGCCGTGATTGCAACCAGCGCCGAAAGATATGGCGCCGGTGGAAATACCGCGACATCACACGACAAATCCGGTGCCGCCATGATCGCCCGCACCAACGCATCGGCTTGTGCGCGCGAGCCGTGCATCTTCCAGTTTCCGGCGACGAGTTTTTTGCGCATCCGAATGGTTTCAAGTGCAATCAAGGTCGCGCAGGATAGCTGTCGGCATGTTTTACGGCAAGCAAATCCAGTGCGCCGGCTAGTTTTCGAAATTCAGGGACGCAACGGATTGCCGCCAGGACATCCATCACCAGGGCATACGCATTGTTTGCCTGAGCGGGCGCAGGCGAAATGTACTGCGTGCTCCCCAGAGCGAACAGCAGCACTGACGTCTTCGAAACGCCCTTGCCGGTAAGCGAAAAACAATGCATCACGCAATTCGCGCGCGTCGGTGCTCGGAAACAAATTCAGATATGCAACCTGCACCCCGCCGATATCGAGCCACGGCACTTGCAAGCCATTGCGATAGATCGGCAACATCGGCGCCGCGTTCGCCGGTGTGACCGACGCGTGCGCGAGCAGATGCAGCCACGGTGTGTATTCGGGTTGAATCAAACAATGTTGTGCGTGACTGATATCAGGCAACAGCGCCTTGACCCCTTCATCCGCAATCGACTTGAAAGCAAGCCCCCACTCCGGCCCGATATCCAACAAATAAATCTGACAATGCTGCGTCGGCAGCGTTGCCTGCTCGACGGCAAGGGTCGCGGCCTCGGCCAATGGCTGCAGCGCACGCGGGTCACGGCGATAATCATCCGCAAGTCGATGCGATGCAAATCCCCAGGACAATGCAATCAGCATTGCGCAGCAGGCAAAAAATGTGCGCATGCGCACCTTGACGGGGCCGAGATCGGTGCCGATGAGTCGCCCCAGCAAGACTGTTGCCAATATGGCTGTCCCGCCTAGCGAAAAATAAAACAGGCGTGAGTGTACCGCCGTGAATTTTGCGTCGAGCGACGCGGCAATCTGCTGCGGCCAGACCAGCGCCATCGGCGCCTGGATCAACGCCGCCAGGATGATCAAAACCAATGCGGTGACGATCTTCATCGCGAAGTCGCTACGCAAAATCAAACGACCATTGATGGCAGCCTTGATGGATGCCGCGATCACTGCCAGCGCAGCGACCACAAAGACAATTTGCGCAACGCGTGGCAGGCGCGCCCATGCAACGAGATAGCGTAAAAAATCCTCGCTCCAACGCATCGCGCCCTTCGCAATTACCTGCAGCAACGGCGCATCGCTGACCAGACTTCCGGATGGCGAAACATCGACCATCCACGCGCGCCAGCCGAACCAGCCGATGCCAACGGCAAGCAGCAAGAACAAGGCACGCATCTCGCCGGACCAATACCGCTGACTAGCGGCACGCGGCCAAATCCACACCATGCCGATGGCGCCGATCATCACCAGACTGGTTTCTTTCGCCGCCAGTGCAAGCAGCAGCAACATCAAGGTCAGCAACAGATAACGCAGAGCCTGAGCGGATCGATAACGATACGCCATGTGCAGTGCCGCAAAACCGAATAATGCGGCGAGCAGATCGAACCGATCCGCAAGCCACAGGCTCGTACCGATCGCAATCGGATGGACCGCGAACAGCAAGGCTATAAGCCAAGCGAGGAGACGATGACTGGTCAGTGCGAGCAACAATCGCCATAGCACCAGTGTGACCGCAATATGCAACAGCAGATTGATCGCGTATTGCGGTTTGATCGTATTGCCGAAACACTGCACGCTGAGCCACCACAGTGCCATGCCGAGCGGACGAAAATACGGGCTGCCCGGAAAATGTTCCTGCACGAACGGCAACAACGGATTGCGCAGCAAACGCGAATACGTCACCAAGGTGAAATCGTCGAGCACAAAATAACTACGCAATGCCGGCCAATAGACCAGCGCTGTGATCGCGCAAAGCGCAAAGCCGGCCAGCACCCGCGAAAATCGATCCGTGTGAAACTTGTTTTTGGTCATTCCATTTCTGCGTAACGCATGTCGATGCGCATTGTCCCATCATGCGACATAGACACAAGAGCAATGTGTTGATATTCGCAATTCTTTTCGGTCGTGTTTCAGCGGTATTGAGATCGAGATGCCGCGCCTTTGCAGAGATGCAGACTTGACGTTACGCTCGTGCTTCGATCAAGAGGCAATGCAGCCATGAATACACCGCAAAAAAACACGCACTGGGCCTTGGTGACGGGCGCGTCAGCTGGCATAGGTAGCGAATTCGCGCGCGAACTCGCGGCACGAGGCGTGAATCTGGTGTTGAGCGCGCGTCGCCTGGATCGGCTCAATGCGCTGGCCGATGAGCTCAAGGCAAAACATGCCGTCGCCATCGAATGTATTTCCGCCGATCTCGCCGATCCCACCGCGGCACGCGCGCTGGTGGAGGAAAT
>JANXUW010000503.1 GCA_025351985.1 Pseudolysobacter sp. | reverse complement strand
TCCGCCAGCACCGCGACTTCGCGACCGAGCTCCATCGCCATCTCGCGCACCAGTCGTGCGCGCTCGATGTGATCCTCGGCGCGTCCGTGCGACAGGTTCAGCCGCACCACATCGACACCTTCTTCGAGAATCTTGCGCAACATGCCCGGCGCATCGGTGGCCGGCCCCAACGTGGCGATGATCTTGGTACGGCGACTCGGTGTCAGCATGATGCGGGCCTCTGCAATGGGAGCCTGCTAAGTTAGCACAAGGCTCGCACGACGTTGCGCGAGACGAAATCGGATGCATCGAAGTTCAAAATAAGCGTCATTCCAGCGCAGGCTGGAATCTATTTTGATTTTTTTACTTGCCGTTACACCGGAACGGTGGATCAAGATCAACATGGATTGACCAGCTTAGCTGTTGAAAAACACTTCAGCCTGCGCTGGAATGACGGCTCTTTTTTACCCTGTTCCTAGTTCCCTGTTTCTCGCTCAAAGCAGCAGCGCTGCGAGCTCCTGCGGAGTGCAGGCGATCTCGGTCGCGCCAGCGGTTTCGAGTTCTTCGCGATTGCCGAATCCCCACAACACACCGATCGCACATACGCCGTTGGCCAGCGCACCCTCGATATCGAAATAACGATCACCGATCATTGTCGTGTCGGCCGCGTCGGCGGAAAAATCGGCCAGCGCCCGCGCGATCAATTCGGCCTTGCCCGCATGCAAACCATCGCCGCCGGGACCGTAGACGCGTGAGAATGCCGAAGCAAACGGCGAGTGATCGATGATCTTCTGCGCCTGCGTCTGCAGCTTGGTCGTGACGATGGCGAGTTGATGCCCCGCCGCGTGTAACGCAGCGATAAGTTCGGGCATCTCGTCATACACCGTGTGCTCGGCCCAGCCTTCGCGATCGAAACGCGTGCGGTAGTGGCCGATCGCGGTTTCGGTCAATGCAAGATCATCGCCGAGCACGGTCGGAAATGTCACACGCAATGGCGGACCGATCCATGTGCGCAGGATTTCTGCCGACGGCGGCGCGAAATCCATCTGCGCGAAAGCGTAGCGCATCGAGCCGGTGATGCCGACCTCGGAATCGATCAAGGTGCCGTCGAGGTCGAAAAGGTACAGCATCGGTGGGTCAGCCTCGAATCGTTTGAATTCTTGCATGGCAGGAAGCGCGACGGCGAAAAAAAGCGGCGCATTGAGAACTGCGCGAAGCGTAACGCGCGCAGCTGGAAGCACGCAAACGGAAGTCGAGACGAGACCAATGCCAGCGATTTTTTCGGCACGGTCAGCGCCATGTTTCTGAATCCCGCAAATCCGCTCGTGGGCTATTGGAAGCCGTTGCGAAACAACAAGTCGTTGGCGCCGCGCGTCAGACTCAACACAAAACCGTCGGCAGTACTGCTGTCGACGTGCAGGCTGAATGCGCCCGAGGGCGCGTTCCAACTTTCGCCGACCTTGAACATCGAGCCTTCGTTGTTCGATATGTTGGCCGGCGGAATATCCGCATCCACACTCCACGACGGTTCGGCTCGCGTCTGATCGACTTCGTGGATGATGACCGCATCGCCGGCGAGGCTGGCTTCATAGCTTGCGGCAATCTTCTTGCGCGCCTCGATCACGTAATAATGCGTTGTTGCAGCACCCGGCAAACTCACCTGGATCATCTGCAGGTGCGTCGATCCGACCAGGCTGGCGCGATCGAGCTGCAGGTTCGGATAACTGCCCGGCAAGCTGATGACGAGTTTGCGCGCGGCGTCGATCCAGCCGAGCTTGTCGCGATCATAAATATTGATGTGCTTGGGCTGCGCGCCGAACGTCGTATCGCTGGCCGCGTTGTGCCAGGCATCGCTCATCACGTCCCACGGGTTGTCGTACGGATCGGTGTCGAGATCCGAATTGTTGGCATGCGGCAGGCCAAAACCGTGACCCATTTCGTGCGCCAGCGGCGCTTCGTTCTGGTAGCCCCACGGCGGCTCCCACGTCACGCGCCACGAACCGGATTTTCCGTCCAGCGTCGCGGAGCGGCTGCCGCCCCACGCACAGCAATCGAGATTGTCGTTGAACATCTGATTGATGCCGACGAACAGCGAAAAATTCACCGTACTGTCCGCTGCCGCGGTGCAATCGTTGAACAGTTGGGTGAGATTGGCGCTGCCATTCGCGGGGATGTAAAACGCGCGCGGATGCGGCAACACAAACCAGCCATACGCCGCACTGCCGGCGACGTTGACCTTGCCGTAGGAAACCGTGCGCCAGTAATCGTCGAGCCGCCCGCTCTGGTTCGACAGCATATTGCTGAAATACGTCAGGTCTTTCGGCTCGGTCACGTTGTCGCTGAACTTGCACAGGATCGACACCCACGCTTGCGTACCGATCACCGCGTTCGGCGTGTTCATGGCGTCGATCGCAGGATCGGTCGGCACCATCGACTCTACCGCGAGCAATTCGGAATGGGGTTTATCTGCCAGCACCTGCGCCGGCAGGACCGCGATACGCTTGCCCTGCAGCCGGTACAGGTCGCCCGCCGCGCGGCGCGCGCGCGCGGGATCGAGTGCGATGCGCCGGCCGTCGTCGGTCACCAACGTCACCAGCAATGTCGAAGTGCGATCCGCCGCGTCCGGCGCGGCATCGCCCCAGACCAGTTCGAGCTGGCCGCGCAGCAATGCGTCCGGCGCCGCGCGTGCGACACCTGGCAAAGCGATGCAAAACAGCAGTGCGGCGCACAGAATCCAGCGAGACAACATCATGGGTTCCTCATTCTCGGTAACCGTAAACTCAAGAGATAAAATCGCGACCAGCGAACATTCACGAGTCCAACTCTAGCATTAGTGCAGCGTCGATAAGGCGCACGAATTCGCAGTTTGCACGCACGGCGCGGCGCACAAACCGCAAACGATGCTGGATCAATTTGCGCGAGCCTTGAGTGCCACGACCGCCGGCAATTCCTTGCCTTCGAGAAATTCGAGGAACGCGCCGCCGCCGGTCGAGATGTAGGAAATCTTTTGCGCGACGCCGTATTTTTCGACTGCGGCAATCGTGTCGCCGCCGCCGGCAATCGAAAACGCCTTCGAGGCCGCGATCGCGTGTGCGAGGGTTTCGGTGCCACCGCCGAACTGATCGAACTCGAACACGCCGACCGGGCCATTCCAGACCACCGTGCCGGCCTGCGCGATCATCGACGCATAACGTTTTGCGGTGTCGGGGCCGATATCGAGAATCATGTCGTCGGCCGCGACCTCGGCCACCTGCTTGACGGTCGCAGCAGCATCGGCGGAAAACGCCTTCGCAACGACGACATCGCTCGGGATCGGCACGTCTGCACCGCGCGCCTTGGCCTCGGCAATGACTTTTTTCGCAGCGTCGAGCAGATCATTTTCGACCAGCGATTTGCCGATCGAAAAACCCGCCGCGGCGATAAACGTATTTGCAATGCCGCCGCCGACGATGAGCTGATCGACCTTGGCCGCGAGCGTTTCGAGCAAGGTCAGTTTGGTCGATACTTTCGAGCCCGCGACGATCGCCAGCAACGGTCGCGCCGGATGCAACAGCGCCTTGCCGAGCGCATCGAGTTCGGCGCTGAGCAACGGACCGGCGGCGGCGACCGGCGCAAACCGGATCACGCCGTGCG
>JANXUW010000485.1 GCA_025351985.1 Pseudolysobacter sp. | reverse complement strand
CGCCCGACGAGCGATAAACGTCGGTTCTGAGGTCAGCCGGATTGATATCGATTTCGATTTCATCGTCCACCTCCGGACTGACGAAGATCGCCTCGTGCGCAAGTCGCCGTTCGATTCGGACAATCGCCGGCATACGTCGTTCTCGTCGATCTTCGTCAGTCCGGAGGTGGACGATGAAATCGAAATCGATATCAATCCGGCTGACCTCAGAACCGACGTTTATCGCTCGTCGGGCGCGGGCGGCCAGCACGTCAACAAGACCGAATCCGCGGTGCGTATCACCCACGTGCCAACCAATACGGTCGTGGCGTGCCAGACCGAACGCTCGCAGCATGCCAACCGCGATCGCGCGATGAAACAGCTCAAGGCCAAGTTGTACGAACTCGAAGTGCAGAAACGCAATGTCGAGAAAGACGCGCTCGAAGCGACCAAATCGGATATCGGTTGGGGCAGCCAGATCCGTTCGTATGTCTTGGATCAGTCGCGCATCAAGGATTTGCGCACCGGTGTCGAGCGTACCGATACGCAGAAAGTGCTGGATGGCGATCTCGACGAGTTCATCGAGGCGAGCCTCAAGACCGGTTTGGAAGCGGGCGCGAAGCGGGTAAATCAATAATGATTTTTATCGGGAACACAATTCGATGAGTGGCACTACGGTCGATACAAGCACAGAAAATAATCCTGCGACGGAAGTTGCGATATTGCCGCTCGACGAGAACAAGTTGATCGCAGAACGCCGTTTGAAATTGACCGCGTTGCGTGCGCAGGGCATCGCGTTCCCGAACGACTTTGTGCCCGATGCCTTCGCTGGTGATCTGCAAACCGAATACGACGGCAAGACGGCTGAAGAAATCGAAGCGCTCGCGCGCCGAGTAAAAGTCGCCGGTCGCATCCTGCTCAAACGTGTGCAGGGGAAAGTCAGCTTCGTCCAATTGCAGGACATGAGCGGACGCATCCAGCTTTTCATCCATGCGGCGACGGTTGGCGAAATTTATGACGCGTTCAAGGGCTGGGATAGCGGCGATATCGTCGGCGCCGAAGGCTTGCTCATGCGCACCAAGACCGGCGAGCTGTCGGTCAAGACCAGCGATCTGCGTCTGCTGACGAAATCATTGCGGCCGCTGCCGGAAAAGTGGGCCGGGCTGATCGATACCGAAACGCGCTATCGCCAGCGTTATGTCGATTTGATCGTGACGCCGGAATCGCGTCGGGTATTCCAGCTGCGTTCGCTGGTGGTGCGGCATCTGCGCAATTATCTCGACGAGCGGCGCTTTCTCGAAGTCGAAACCCCGATGATGCATGTGATTCCGGGCGGCGCGACGGCGCGTCCGTTCGTGACGCATCACAACGCGCTGGATATGGATCTGTATCTGCGTGTCGCGCCCGAGTTGTATCTGAAACGCTTGACGGTCGGCGGCTTCGATCGTGTCTATGAGATCAATCGCAACTTCCGCAACGAGGGTGTTTCGACACGACACAATCCCGAATTCACCATGCTCGAGTTGTATCAGGCGTATGCCACCTACAACGAGATCATGGACATCACCGAGGGCATGATCCGCAGCGCTGCGCAAAACGTGCTCGGTCGCACCGCACTGATGTGGGAAGGCCGCGAGATCGATGTCGGCCCGGCGTTCAAGCGCTGGCGCATGGACGATGCGGTGCGCGAACACAATCCCGAAATCGGCGCGCACGAAATGCGCGATCGCGATGCACTCGCGCGGCACTGCGAACGATTGAAGATTCCGCTCAAACCCGGTTACGGCTGGGGCAAATTGCTGCTCGAAATTTTCGAGCGCACGGTCGAAGCGACGCTGATCCAGCCGACGTTTATTACCGCGCATCCGGTCGAAGTTTCGCCGCTCGCACGCGAGAGCGATACCGATCCGGGCATCACCGATCGTTTCGAGTTGTTCGTTGCCGGCAAGGAAATCGCCAACGGTTTTTCCGAGCTCAACGACCCCGAAGATCAGGCCGCGCGTTTCCTCGCCCAGGTACAAGCGAAAGACGCAGGCGATGATGAAGCGATGCACTTCGACGCCGATTATATTCGCGCACTCGAATACGGCATGCCGCCGACCGGTGGACTCGGTGTCGGCATCGATCGTTTGATCATGTTGCTCGCCGATGTGCCGTCGATCCGTGACGTTTTGCTGTTTCCGTATATGCGGCCGGAAAGCTGACTGCATGATTGCTTGTGCAGTTGCGATTGATTTATCGCGAGTTTATTTAAGTGGATAGAACTCTTTTCGCGCAATACGCATTTGCATCAATTCTGCGAGCAAAAAATTGTACGACGCATTCAAGCTCGCAGTGACTGATTCGCATTTTCGGTGTGGTAAGCTGATAACGATGGTGATGCAAACCATGGTGCGTCTGGATAAACGCATAGCGCCACGCTGATGGAATTGGATTTTTGGAAAAAGCGGCCGCCGTACGGCGTGGAGTGACTATGAACGTTCTTATCGTTGATGACCAACAATCTGCCCGATTGATGCTTCGCCACGTTGTCGAAGGCATCGGCCCCGATCTGAACGTTTTCGATTTCGAAGATTCCCACGCAGCCTTGCGCTGGGCCGACATGCATCGGCCTGATTTGTTGTTGCTCGACTATCGCATGCCTGGCATGGATGGCCTCGAATTTGCGCGGCGTTTTCGCCGCCCGCTGATTCACCGCGATGTGCCGATCGTCCTGATCAGCGTGGTCGGTGAAGAGCCGATGCGCCAAGCTGCGCTGGATGTCGGCGTTATGGACGTCATGCTCAAACCGGTGCGGCCGCGCGAACTGCGCTCACGTTGTCGTAATCTGCTCGCGATTCGTCGCCAGGGCGAAACCGTCAAGGAGCGCGCGCGTTCGCTGGAGCGCCAGGTTTCACAGGGATTGACCGAGGTCGAATCTCGCGAACGCGAAATGCTATTCCGCCTCGCCAAAGCCATTGAATACCGTGACTTCGGCACGGGCATCCATCTGCTGCGCATGGCGCGTTATGTGGGTTTGATTGCCGAAGCACTCGGCCTGCCCGATGACGAAGCACGCATGATCGAGCTGGCTGCGCCGTTGCATGATATCGGCAAG
>JANXUW010000438.1 GCA_025351985.1 Pseudolysobacter sp. | reverse complement strand
CTCAGCAACAGGAACAAATTTTTCATGGCGAATCCTTCAACAAAAATATTTTTAGCGACGGCTGAAACGTGTGACCAGCTTGTCGCCGATCATCTGCAGAACCTGCACGAGAATCAGCAGCAGGATCACGGTGACCACCATCACGTCGGTCTGGAAGCTTTGATAACCGAAGCGATACGCGAGATCGCCGAGTCCGCCCGCGCCGATCGCGCCGCCCATCGCGGTGTATGAAACCAGCGCGATCGCGGTCACGGTGATGCCCGCGACGATGCCGGGTCGCGCTTCGGGCAGCAGCGCGCCGAGCACGATCTGGCGTGTGCTTGCGCCCATCGCCTGGGTCGCCTCGATGATGCCGCGATCGACTTCGCGCAATGCGGTTTCGACCAGGCGCGCGAAGAACGGTGCCGCGCCGACGACCAGCGGCGGAATCGCGCCGAGCACACCGAGCGACGTACCGACGATATGTTCGGTCACCGGCATCATGAGGATCATCAAGATGATGAACGGCACCGAGCGCAGGATATTCACGATCAGCGACAGCACCACATACAGACCGCGCTGTGCGAGCAACTGGCGTTTCGAGGTGAGGAACAACAACACGCCGAGCGGGAGGCCGAGAGCTATCGTCAACGCCAGCGAGCCGCCGAGCATCGCGAGCGTGTCGATGCACGCGCGGCCGACATCGGCCCAGTCGGTGTTCGGAAACCACGTTTGCAGGAAGGTCGTTTCCATCAGTGCAACTCGGTGCCGTGCACATCGGCGACATGTACGTTCGCTGCGGCGAGCTGGCTCAGCGCCGCGTCGATATCGCCGCCGACCAGCGCGAGCGTGAGCTGGCCGTACGGCGTTTCCTTGATGCGATCGATGCGCCCGGAAAGAATGCTGTAGTCCACGCCGGTCGCGCGCGCGATGCTGCCGAGCAGCGGCGCATACGTCGCTTCGCCGCGAAACGTCAGGCGCACCACGCGCCCGCTAACGTTGGCCAGATCGCTGCGTAGTTCGTTCTCGTCGACGTTCTCGGCCTCGAACACAAAACGCCGTGTGGTCGGATGTTTTGGATGCAGGAATACATCGGCGACCGTGCCGGTTTCGACCAGACGCCCGGCATCGAGCACCGCAACGCGATCGCATACGCGGCGGATCACATCCATCTCGTGCGTGATCAGCACGACGGTCAGGCCGAGCTCGCGATTGATCTCGGCCAGCAACTGCAATACCGATGCGGTAGTCTGCGGATCGAGCGCGGAGGTTGCTTCATCGCACAGCAGGATTTTCGGCCGGCAAGCGAGCGCGCGTGCGATGCCGACGCGCTGTTTTTGGCCGCCGGAAAGTTGCGCCGGATATTTGTCGGCGTGATCACTCAGGCCGACACGCGCGAGCAGTTCGGCAACGCGTGTTGCGATCTCCGCGCGCGAGGAAATTCCGGCCAGGCGCAACGGAAACGCGACGTTCTGCGCCACCGTTTTCGCGCTGAGCAGATTGAAGTGCTGGAAGATCATGCCGATCTGGCGGCGTAAAATGCGCAGACCATCGGCATCGAGTTTTGTGATGTCGTCGCCGTCGATCAGCAGTCGGCCCGCACTCGGGCGTTCGAGCAGGTTGATCAGCCGGATCAGGGTCGATTTGCCTGCGCCGGAATGACCAATGATGCCGAACACTTCGCCGGTTTCGATACGCAGGTCGATCGCATGCAGCGCCGGCTGGTCGCGGCCATCAACGCGATAGGATTTGTGGATATCGTGCAGTTCGATCAAGTGCTGGATCCCGAGCATCAACGAACAAGGATAACGCACACTCAGCGAAGTTCTTATGAAAGAAAGTTATCGGCTTACATCGTAATCAAGGAAATGAAATAAGCCGTCATTCCAGCGCAGGCTGGAATCCAGTTCTTGTGGCAGACCGACGGAGAACTGGATTCCAGCCTGCGCTGGAATGACGAACTTTTTTGACACTTCGCGCATCGTGCTTGTCGCAGCAGCACTTCACCAAAGCATCGGCACTTCGAGCGTCGCGACCGCCGCCGTGAGATGCGGGCCGAGGTAACAATGCGAGCCGCAGCTGATCAGGCCGGCCTCGCGGAACGTCGACAGATACCAGCGCGGCGAGCGCGCGATAAAACCGTCGGTATCGCCGGCCAGCGCATCGTCGGCGGTGAACAGCTCGAGAAACGCCACGCCCTGCAATTGTTCGGCGATGCCGCGCAGGCCGCGCTTGAGCTCGGGCGTGCGCACGTAATGCAAAACGTCCGAACACACGATCAGGTCGAAACCCTCATCGAAACGCAGTTCGCCGAGCTGGCCGAATGTGGCGAGGCGGATATTGCGCGTGCGGCCAAAACGCTCGACCACGTACTCGCTGCTGTCCAGCCCGAGGTAGGAAATTTTCGGCCGTTCGGCCTTCAGCACCGGCTGCCACACGCCTTCGCCGCAGCCGATATCGAGCACGTTGCGGATCGGCCGGCCCAGATAATATTCCGCGGTGCTGATCGCGAGTCGCGCCTTGCGCACGAGCGCCTGGCGCGAACCGATGCCGAGGTTTTCGTGGCGATACCAGCGGTCGAAGTAGGTGCGGTCGTAGATCTTTGGCATGAATGAAATTATGTCGATGGCGGGTTAGGCGTATACGAGCATTCGGAGTATCTGTTGGCATAAAACTTCTCCAACGCCTCGCGATTGAAACAGTCCTTCATAACAGTAGATCTGCTGCGTGTCGCCCTACCCGACAGAATAGTTAAGTATCGAGCGGCCCTAAAGACTTCCTGATTCCCCATGAGTCGCATCCCATGATACGCCGAGGGTAGACGCTGCAACCTCCTGATGAGGTGGAGGAAGTGTCATGGTAAAGAATCAAGTGCAGTTTCAACCCGGCATGAGTCTGATGGCCTTTCTTGACCGTT
>JANXUW010000436.1 GCA_025351985.1 Pseudolysobacter sp. | reverse complement strand
TATGCAAGCTCTAAGAATCTCGCTGGTGCAAGGCGCCACGCGCTGGCACGATCTGGCCGGCAACCGCGACTACTACGGAAAACTGGTGCGCGCGTTGCAGGGGCAGAGCGATCTGATCGTGCTCCCGGAAGCCTTCACCAGTGGGTTCACCAACGAAACTCTGGGCAATGCCGAGACCATGCAGGGCGAAAGCCTGGCCTGGCTCAAGGCATTAGCGGCAGATGTTGGTGCCGTCGTCACCGGCAGCATGGTAATCCGCGAAGGCGAGCGCTGCTTCAATCGCCTGATCTGGATGCGGCCAAACGGTAAGTTCGACAGTTACGATAAACGCCACTTGTTCCGCATGGCGCAGGAACACACGCGCTACGGCGGCGGCGAGCAGCGCCTGATAGAACGCCGGCAGATCAAGATAGTGCTGCGGATCGCTCTCCAGTGCATCGGCAAACGCCCATTGCGCCGGGCCGAAGGTGCAGAACGTCAGGTACTGATGCACTTTGCGGAATTCGACACTGAGCGCAGCCGGCGCGATGCAATAACCGACTTTCCAGCCGGTGCAATGATAGGTTTTTCCAAACGAGCTGATCACAAAACTGCGCGCCGCGAGTTCCGGACGGCGCAATACACTCTGGTGCGGCAGGCCATCGAAGACGATGTGTTCGTAGACTTCGTCGGAAAGAATCAGGATGCGCGTATTGCGTGTGATTTCGGCCAGCGCATCGAGATCGCCTGCGCTGAAAACCGAACCGCACGGATTGTGCGGCGAGTTGACCATGAGCAAACGCGTCTTCGGCGTGATCGCCGCCTTGACGCGATCCCAGTCCACAGCAAACGTGTGCGGATCGAGCGGCACATGCACGGCGCGTGCGCCGGCGAGATCGATCGCCGGTTCATAGCAGTCGTAACACGGATCGAGCACGATCACTTCTTCGCCCGCGCGCACGGTTGCGGCGATCGCGGCGAAGATCGCTTCGGTCGCGCCGCTGGTGACGGTGATTTCGCTGTCGATATTGGCCCGGTGGCCGTAGAGTTTTTCCGTCTTGAGCGCGATCTGTTCGCGCAGGCGCGGGATGCCGGTCATCATCGCGTACTGGTTCTTGCCGGAATTCATGTGCGCGGTGAGCGAATCACGCAACGCCTGCGGCCCTTCGAAATCGGGAAAACCCTGCCCCAGGTTGATCGCCTTGTGCTGCAATGCCAGTTGCGACATCACGGTGAAATTGGTCGTACCGACTTTGGGCAATTTGGTTTCGATCTGCATGCGACCCCACACGTTTGGATGGCTAAATGATTCGGCAATCCTAGCATGCCATGCCGGCAAAAAAATGATGTGCGGTGCAACGCCGCGCCGACGCTCGCGTGATTCGAGCTGCAGCATTTTTCGTTCAGGTCGATGTGCTGACGGCACATGTCGCGCCTGATCCCAGCAATTGCAACATCCACCGGACGTCCGTAAACGGCTGTCGAATCAGGGTTTTGCTGCACCTAACTGGTGCGCCGCCGCACAATCTGGTAACTTTGCTGCATGACACAAATCCGCATCATCAAGAAATACCCGAATCGTCGTCTTTACGACACCGAGATTTCCAGCTATATCACGCTGGAGGAAATTCGGCAGTTGGTCATCGACGGCGAAAATTTCGAAGTGCGCGACGCCAAGAGCGGTGAAGATCTCACGCGCTCGGTATTGCTGCAGATCATCTCCGAGCACGAGGATAGCGGCCAGCCGATGTTCACCACCGGGCTGCTGTCGCAGGTGATCCGCTTCTACGGCGATTCGATGCAGGGCTTCATGGGCAGCTACCTCGAGCGCAGCCTCAAGGTGTTCATCGACCAGCAAGGCCAGTTCCGCAGCGAACTCAACAACCTCATGGGCAAGACGCCGATGTCGATGTTGAACGGCCTGACCGAGCGCAACATGGACATGTGGAAATCGCTGCAGCAGGGATTTCTCACGGCCGCTGCCGGCACGATGAACAAGCCTGGCGACAAAGACAGCAAGTAGTCCGTACAATTCCGAACTCGTCAACGCTGACGGGTTTGTTCCGGCTTCCGCTATTCCCCGTAATGCTCGCTTAACTGTCGCCCGGAATTACTGCGCCGATTTTTCGCGCCGCTGAATTCATGCTGCGGCGCCGTTGCTCGTTGAAGGGGATTATTCATGACCAAACGTATCGCCATCGTCACCGGTGGTATCGGTGGACTCGGCACCGAAATCTGCAAACACCTCGCCGCCGCCGGCATCAGCGTGATCGCCGCCGATCTCGGCAGCCGCGAACAACGCATTGCCGAATTCCGTAAAGAGACCGCCGAATTCGCTGCAGCGATTTCCTTCGAGATGCTCGACGTCGGCGACTTTGCGAGTTGTACCGCACTCATCCAGCGCGTCGAAAAAGCGCACGGCGCAGTGGATATCATCGTCAACGCCGCCGGCATCACGCGCGACACCACCTTGCGCAAGATGGAACCGCAGCAGTGGGGCGACGTGCTCAGGATCAATCTCGACGGCGTGTTCAACATCTGCCGCAACGCGATCGAAGGCATGACCGAACGCGGTTACGGGCGCATCGTCAATATCTCGTCGGTCAATGGCCAGACCGGCCAGTTCGGCCAGACCAACTACTCCGCCGCCAAGGCCGGCATGCACGGCTTCACGATGGCGCTGGCGCGTGAAGTGGCGCGCAAGGGCATCACCGTCAACAGCATCTCGCCGGGTTATTTCCGCACCGAAATGGTCAAGAAAATTCCCGACAATGTGCGCAACCAGATCATCGCCGGCATCCCGCTCGGCCGCCTCGGCGAACCCAGCGAAATCGCGCGCGTCGTGAATTTTCTCGCGGCAGAAGATTCGAGCTACATCACCGGTGCGAATATCCCGGTGAATGGCGGGTATTTCATGGATTTTTGAAATATTGCAGAAATTTTTTACTGCGAAATCGTATCAAAACCTCCAAAGATCCAGTTGTGCGTGATCCGTGCGCGGCGATGCATCATTTGCCGTCCACTCTGCGTAACATCCGCTATTGATTCAAAGCCGTAATGCAAAGAAGGAGAGCCACTATGTCGAAGCGGAATAGTCTCGCAGTTGCCGTAATCGTGAGTTTTACTGGTGCCATAAATATCGCATCGGCCGTCGAACTGAATCCAAACGGCCTCGGGCAAGTTTTGCTTTACCCCTACTTCACCGTCAATGCGAATAACCAGACGTTGATTTCGGTCGTCAATACGCGCGATACCG
Source organism: Pseudolysobacter sp. (assembly GCA_025351985.1). Lineage (GTDB taxonomy): Bacteria > Pseudomonadota > Gammaproteobacteria > Xanthomonadales > Rhodanobacteraceae > Pseudolysobacter. Next base: position 653 of record JANXUW010000436.1, on the reverse strand, counting down.
GCAAAGTGGCCAAAGTGCGTTTCCTCGAAGGCTACGACGGGCGCGAAGTGCTTGGCTTCAACATTTACCTTTCACCGCACGATGTTTGGGTAGCCGCAATATTCGATACTACTGGCCTGAATGATCAGCCGAACGATGGTGGCGCACCTGCGGGCTTGCTGACGCCCGATAACAGTTGCACCGACCCGGGCATCAAGGTGCCAACATCGGTCAGTTTGCCGCAACTGCCGGACGGTCGTTATTACGTACCGTTCAGCAACAGCGCTTACAGCGGACTGAGCCTCGGCGCTACCGGCCCGGAGCAAAACGACGGTGGCCCGACCGATCTCAAACGCACGCGTACCGGTCATATCGAACTGATCGAAATGGCTAGTGTGATCGGTGACAGCCTCGCAAATATCACGCATGAAAATGGCGTTCCGGTAAATTGCGCAGCCCTGACCGGCGCGCAGAATAATGCCGACTACACCTCGCCTACCGGCGGTCTGTTCGGTGCGGCCAGCATCGTCAACGCATAAGCCGGGACGCTCTACGGTTACAACGCGGATGCATTGAGCGGCTTCTATACCAACACCGGTAATCTGTTCAGCCCATCGGGCACGACTTTTCCGAATCTGACCAGCGGCGACAATGGCAACACATCGCCAGGAAAC
>JANXUW010000434.1 GCA_025351985.1 Pseudolysobacter sp. | reverse complement strand
GTCTGCGGATTGTTGAATGCATACAGACCGTTCTGCGCCGCCGCCTGGTAATAACGCCACAGTGCGGTGAGCTTGAGCAGCGGCTCGCGCGCCTTGCCGAAAACATAGTTCTGCGCGGGCTGCGTGTATTGCGCGGGCAGGGCGCCGGTGCGCGCTTGCGTATCGAGCAAGACCGCGCTGATGACCTGGCCGAAGTCGCCATTGCTGCCGACGAATACCGTGGCCACACGCTGGATGTAATCGGGCGTCGGGTTGCTCGTGACGAAGCGCTGGATCAGCTGCCGCGAAATGAACGGCGCGATATTCTGGTGATTCGCGATCGCATGCAGGCCGGTTTGCAGATCCGATTCGCAACTGTTCGGGCCACCCGCGGCGAGCTGATTATCCAGCACGGTCTCGCCGCCTTCCTCGTGATATTGCTCGTAGCAAATCATTGGCAGATAGTCGGCGGCATTCCAGCTCACGCCGCGCGGGGAACTGTTGAAGCCGGATTGGTAACTCCAGCCGGTGAACACGCGTGCATACGCCTGCACCATGCTCGATGCATAGGTCGGAATCGGGTTGCCGCCGTCATCGAGTTGTTTGGAAAAATCCGTATTGCGCAGCACCAGTCCGATCGAAAAAAGCTGCATCACTTCACGCGCATAATTTTCATCGGGCGACAGCGCGCCGTTGCTTTTCTGGTTGCGCATATACGTCAGCATTCGGCCCATTGCCGGGCTTTTGGTCACGTCGTAAAGCAGTTGGTAATAGTTGCCGGCGTGATAGACATTGCCGTCGTAATAACCGAACGGATCGCGCGTGAGAACGTCGTAATATTCCGCCAGCGCGATCGGATCCTGATTCAATCCGCTCTGCTGATCCGATGCCACCATGATCTGGCTCATCGCCCAGGCCATACGCTGACGCAACTGATCAGGCGCGGTGATCGCATTGTGAAACCAGGCTTCCATGCGATCGCTCTGGCCCGGATTCTTGATGCCCGCATCGAGCGTTTGCACGTACGGACGCTGCAAGGTTGCCGGCAGCGAAAGTTGCTGCGTTATCCATTGCCGATAACCGATGCCGCGCAGTCGTGTGATCTCCGCCGGGGTTGGGCCGAACGTCGCCTGGGTGAGAAAACGCGCGGCTTCGGCATCGCTCGCGGGTGTATCGCTCACGAGCTTGAAGTCGTTGTAGAAAATTTCGTCGTAGGCAAAGGCGTTGCTGCTGCAGATCGCGCAGACCACGCTGCAGATTGCGCTTAGTGAGCGGAACAAACTCGGTCGCATGGCTCTCTCCTTTTTTTCGGACACGATAAACCACGTATCGCAAGCCGGTGGCTGCGATGATGGATGGACATGGAGTCAGGTGCCGTGCTGCCACCTGTGCGAAGTTTCAACGCGGCGTGAAGGAGTCGGTTGACGAGGGGTTGAAAAACGCGGCGAACCCGCAGCGCTGAAATTATCGTCGAGCTACTTCTGAATCGACCGCCGAATCGATATCGTATCGATCACAAGTCGATCAGGAAAAAGCGATCGCAACTGTGATGCCCGGTACTGCCGAGCGCGTGATCGATGCGTCGAAAACCGCTGCGCAGATAAAGTTTCTGTGCGGCATCCATGCCGGTCAGCGTTTCGAGGTAACACTGGCGATAACCGAGCTGGCGTGCCGTGTCGAGACAGCGTTGCATCAGCGCACCGCCAGCGCCACTGCCGCGCAAGGCCGGCAGGAAATACATCTTGCGCAATTCGCAGATGCCGGATTTATCGCCGAGCAATTGCGCCACACCGCCGCCGCCAAGCACGATACCCTCACGCTCGACCACAAAATACGCCGCGCCGTTGCCGACATACGCCGCGTGCATCGCATTGACTTCGGCATCGTGGATCGCAAAACCCGGGCCGTCCGCGCCGAATTCCGGCATTACGCTGCGGATGATATCGGCGACAGCAAGATCGTCGTCGCGACGAATCGGGCGGATGTTGAAATTTTCTGCATTCATTTGGATGGCCAGAATCTCAACCCAGTGGGCGACGGAAATCCAGATCGTAACGTGCGCCATGCACCAGCACATGCATGCGCAGGTTGAGCATGCTGATCGGTGCGTTGTGTGCGGCGTCGGCGATATTTGAATGGCCGATGTCGGCCGGATCGACGATCGTCAGCGCACCGCTGCCGATCACTTCGAGCACGTTATCCGGGCCAATGAACGCGGCGGTATCGGCATCGAGTCCGAGGCCAAGCGCAAACGGATTCAGCGCGAGTGCGGCGAGCAGACGACCGAGTCGATCGCCGAGCAAACCGCCTTGATCGATCACGATGCGGTTCGATAATCCCAGACCCGGCGCGAGCATCACGCCGCCCATGCGCGGCGTCGGTCCGCTCTCGCCACCGGCGAGCATGTGTTCGGCCAGCAGTGCCGCCCCCGCGGCGCTGCCGGCCACGGGCATGCCTTCGGCGTTGCGTCGGCGCAGCAGGCGCGCGAGCGATGTGCCACCGAGCAAGGTCGACAAACGCAGCGGTTGGCGTGCGAGCAACAATACCGAATCCGCGTTTTCGACCGCTTCCAGAAACGCCGGTTTTTCACCATCGGCGCGTGCGCCCAAGGTCAACGTTTCGACTTTTCCGGCGCCTAGTGCGAGCAGTGCGGCAGCGATTTCCTCACACGGCAACTCGGTCGCACGCGCGCAGATCAGCACGATTTTCGGGCGATGTCCGCTCACGCTCAGCAGCCGTCGATAAATTATTGCATCGCCTTCGAGCGACTCGCCACCGCCACACGGAATCAGGAAACCACGGGAT
>JANXUW010000552.1 GCA_025351985.1 Pseudolysobacter sp. | reverse complement strand
TGCCGTCGCGCACATCGAGGCACGGAATGATGCGCCGGGTCAGCATGTCAGCGCCTCGCGCAAGTCGAGTTTGCCTTCGAGCAGACTGCGACCGAGGATAGCGCCACTCACGCCGCTCGCGCGCAAAGCGCGCACGTCGGCCAGGTCGCGCACGCCACCGGATGCCTGCACGGCCAGCATCGGCGCGATGTTTTGCAGATGCCGATACAGATCGAGATTCGGCCCGGACAACATGCCGTCGCGGCTGATATCGGTACAAAGCAGATGGCGCGCACCGTGCGCTGCGTAAAACGGCGCGAGTTCATCAAGTGTGGCGCTGGCGTTTTCGGTCCAGCCCGAAACGGGTAACTCCCATCGGCCATTGTTCTCGCGCGTATCGAGTGCGACGCAGATTTTTTCGGCGCCGAACCGCGCGATCCATTCGCGCACACGCTGCGGCTCGCGCACCGCGACACTGCCAAGCACGACACGCGCAACGCCATGATCGAACAAACGTTGCACGTCCTCGACGGCACGCACACCGCCGCCCGCCTGCACCTGCAGTTTTCCGCTGACGGCAATGGCCGCGATCACCGCGAGGTTTTCGAAACTGCCGCCGCGCGCACCATCGAGATCGACCATATGCAGCCAGCGTGCACCGGCCTGCGCGTAAGTCTCGGCGAGCGCTAGCGGCGTGACGTCGTAATGGGTTTCGCGCGCGTAATCACCCTGACGCAGGCGCACGACGCTACCGCCGCGCAAGTCGATGGCGGGGATGACGATCATGCTTTCACTGGATCGGGATTCGGTCGGCATTGGCTCGCGCATGTCAGTTCAATCGCAGGAAATTCTGCAATAACAGCGCGCCGACCCGACTCGATCGTTCGGGATGAAACTGCATGCCGTAAAAATTGTTCTTTTGCACGATCGCGGAAAATTCACCGGCGTAATCGCAACTCGCCAGTGTGTAGTCACCGAGTGGTGCGGCGTAGCTGTGCACAAAATACGCGTAGTCATTTTTTTGCAGGCCTTGCAGCAGAGGATTTGCGCCGCGCGCTTGCAGACGATTCCAGCCCATGTGCGGCACGCGCAGCGCCGCCGACCGATCGAAATGCCGCACGCGTCCGGGCAATAGACCAAGACATTCGGTATCGCTTTCCTCCGAGCTCTCGAACAACAGTTGCATACCGAGACAGACACCGAGCACCGGCTGTTGCAGCCCGCGCAGCGTATCGATCAGATCGAGTTTTTGCAGTTGCTGCATCGCCGGTCGCGCCGCGCCGACGCCGGGCAGGATCACATGCGTCGCAGCGCGAATGCGTTCGGCGTCAGCGCTGAGTTCCGCGATCACACCGAGACGCTCCAACGCATAACGCACCGAGCCGATATTGGTGCCGCCGCCATCCACCAGCACGACATCTTTTTTCGCCGCGTTTCGATTTTCAACGTTGTGATTCACAGCGTGCCCTTGGTCGAAGGCAAGGCATCGCCGTCGCGTTTTATCGCCTGGCGCAGACACCGCGCGGTCGCCTTGAAACACGCTTCGATCATGTGATGCGCATTTTCGCCGCGCACCGTCAGGTGCAGATTCGCACCGAGCGTTTCGCACAACGAGCGAAAAAAATGCGCCACCAGTTCGCTCGGCAGATCACCGACCTGCTCGCGCGGAAATGTACCGTCGAAAACGAAATACGGCCGCCCGGAAAGATCCAGCGCCGCCGTCGCCAGCGTCTCGTCCATCGGCGCGGTAAACCCGTAACGCGCGATGCCGCGCTTGTCGCCGAGCGCCTGGCGCAAGGCCTGGCCGAGTGCGAGCGCGCAGTCCTCGATCGTGTGATGTTCGTCGATATGCAGATCGCCATCGCAGCGCAGATTCAACGCAAACCCGCCGTGCTTGCCGAGCTGTTCGAGCATGTGGTCGAAAAATCCGAGCCCGGTTTTTGCGACCGGATCGGCTTCGCGATCGAGATCGACCGACACACGAATGCGCGTTTCCTTGGTGACACGCTCGACCTCGGCGCGACGTGGTCGATTGACCAACTCGTGCGCGATCTGCGCCCAGTCCGTGGCATTCGGCCCAAGCAGAAATCCGCGGATGCCGAGATTGCGCGCGAACTGCAGATCGGTTTCGCGATCGCCGACCATCGCCGATGCCGCGCTGTCCATGTCGCCGCGATGCAGGTAATGCAACGCAAGCCCGATGCCGGGTTTGCGAGTCGGCAGGTTTTCATGCGCAAAGCTGCGATCGATCAGCGTCTCGCGAAAACAGATGCCCTGCGACTCGAAAATCTGCAGCATCAGATCGTGCGCGGGCTGGAAATCCGCTTCGGGAAAACTCGCCGTGCCAAGGCCGTCCTGATTGGTCACCATGACAAATTCGTAGCCCGCGCGTTTTAATTCGAGTAGCGCCGGAATCACGCCTGCGACGAGTCGCACCTTGCTGATGTGATCTACTTGAAAATCTTCCGGCTCCTCGACCAAGGTGCCGTCGCGATCAATAAATAAAATCTTGCGCGTGCCCATCAGGCCACCTCCGTCAATGCGCTCAGCGCCGCGAGCACGCGCTGATTTTCCAGCGACCGGCCGATGCTGATGCGCAGGCAATCGGCCAGCCCCGGATAATGCGATACGTTGCGCAAGACGATGCCCTGCGCAAGCAACGTGCGATAGACATGCTGTGCATCGGCAAATCGCAGGCACAGGAAATTCGCCGCGGACGGCCAGACTTTTTTTACCACCGGCAGCGCGGCAAATGCGACGAGCAAACGCTCGCGCTCGGCGCACAACAGGCCGACGCGCTGATGCATTTCGCTGATCGCTTCGCTGCTCAAAACTTTTAGCGCGGCATTCACGCTGACGGCGGGCAACGGATACGGCGCCATGATCCGGCGCAGCAAATCGATCACTTCTGGCGCCGCCAGCGCGGCGCCGATACGTGCGCCGGCGAGCGCAAACGCTTTCGACAAGGTGCGCAACACGACCAGGTTATCGTGCTGCGCAAGCAAGGTTGCGGCGCTCGGTTCGTTGGAGAATTCGCCATAGGCTTCGTCGACTACGAGCACGGCGCGATCCTGCAGCGCGGTCGCGATGTATTCGATTTCTTTCAAGCCGACCACGCCGCCGGTCGGGTTGTTTGGCGTGCACACATACACCAGCCGCGTCGTGGTCGTGACGGCCTTGAGCAGCGCATCGATATTGAGCGCAAAATCCTGCTCGACGCACAACGGCACTTCACGCACTCGTGCGTTCTGGATGCGCGCACAGACGGCGTACATGCCGAAGGTTGGCGGCGAGATGATGATGCCGTCCTTGCCGGCACGACAGAACGCGCGCGTGAGCAGATCGATGAATTCGTCGCTGCCGCGTCCGACCAGAGTCTGTGCCGGCGCCACGCCATAAATCGCCGCGAGTTTTTCGACGAGCTCGGCCGGCTGCGGATCGGGATAACGATTCAGGTGCTGGCCATCGTCGCCATGCGGCGGCCACGGATTTTCGTTGGCGTTGAGCAGCACCTTGCCGCCGCTCGCCTCCATGCGCGCCGAACTGTACGGCGCGAGATTGCGGATTTCCGCACGCGCGAGATCGAGCACGCTCACGGGTTTTGCTCCAGCGCTTGCAGACGCAAAGTGACTGCGCGCTCGTGTCCGTTCAGGCCTTCGCAACGCGCGAGTGTGGCAGCATCCTGGCCGATCGCACGCAGGCCCGCGGGACTCAATTCCTGCACCGTAATCTGTTTCTGGAAACTTGACACTGATACTCCGCTCCAAGCGCGCGCATAACCATATGTCGGCAAAACATGATTGGTGCCGCTGCAATAATCACCAACGCTTTCCGGCGACCACGCGCCGAGAAAAATAGAACCGGCGCTGCTGATTTCGGCGAGCCAGCGGCGCGGTTCGCGCACATTCAGGATCAAATGCTCGGGCGCATAACTATTGCTGATCGCACATGCCTGCGCGAGATCCTCGACCAGGATCAGGCGACTGTATTGCAGCGCGGCGCTGGCGATCGCGGCGCGCGGCAGCAACGCGCATTGTCGGTCGAGCGCCGCTGCCACCGCATCGATCACGGCACGCGACGGCGTCAACAGCAGCACTTGCGAATCCGGGCCATGCTCAGCTTGCGCGAGCAAATCGGCGGCGACAAATTCGGCATTCGCGCTGTCATCGGCGATCACCAGAACTTCCGATGGTCCGGCCGGCATATCGATCGCCGCGCCGAGCGGATCCTGCGCCACGTCGAGCTTCGCCTGTGTGACGTAGGCATTGCCCGGGCCGAAAATCTTGTCGCATTTCGGAATGCTCTCGCTGCCGAACGCCATCGCCGCGATCGCCTGC
>JANXUW010000396.1 GCA_025351985.1 Pseudolysobacter sp. | reverse complement strand
ACGCGTCAGCCGTTCCGGCCTGCGCCAGTATCGCGGCAAGGATGAATTGCCGAAAGTATTGGGTGGTCTGGGTATTTCGATCGTGACGACCTCGTCCGGAATCATGACGGACGCGCAAGCGCGTTCGAAGGGTCTCGGCGGCGAAATCATCGGCACCGTCGCCTAAGTTCGGAGAATATCCATGTCACGCGTAGCTAAGAAAGCGGTTGCACTCCCCAAAGGGGTTGAGTGTGCCGTCAAAGATAATTCGATCACCGTCAAAGGCCCGAAAGGCACGCTGAAACTGGCGATGCTTCCTGGTACCGGTGTAGTGGTCGAGAATGGCGAAGTCACATTTTCGACCAATGATGAAAATGGTAGCACCAAGATGGCCGGCACCACGCGCGCCCTTGTATATAACATGGTGCATGGAGTCAGCCAGGGCTACGAGCGCAAGCTCGAGCTGGTCGGCGTCGGTTATCGTGCGACCATGGCCGGCAAGGACTTGAATCTGACGCTGGGTTTTTCTCATCCGGTCGTATTCAAGGCGCCGGAAGGAATCACTTTGGCGACACCGACCCAAACGGAAGTCATCATCCAGGGTTCCGACAAACAGAGTGTTGGCCAGGTAGCTGCAAAGATCCGCGCTTTCCGACCACCGGAACCCTACAAGGGCAAAGGTGTGCGTTATGCCGGCGAGAAGATCACCCTGAAAGAAGCCAAGAAGGCGTAACGCGGTTTTATCCGCAGGAGTTTGGTCACTCGTGGCCAGGCTTTTCAAATGCCGATCCGCTTCACGGAGACTGTTATGGAAAAGAACATCGCAAGACTGCGCCGTGCCAAGACCACGCGTATGCACATTCGCAAGCTCAACGTCGCGCGCCTTACCGTGCATCGCACCGGTCAGCATTTGTACGCGCAAGTTATTTCTGCTTCGGGTGATACCGTGATTGCAGCGGCATCGACTGTGCAGAAAGTTGTTGCGGATGGCTTGAAGGGTACCAAGAACAAGGTCGCGGCTGCCGCTGTTGGCAAGGCGATTGCCGAGAAAGCTCGCGCGGCCGGTATCGAAGTCGTCGCATTCGACCGTTCTGGTTTCCGTTATCACGGTCGTATCCAGGCGCTGGCCGACGCCGCGCGTGAAGCCGGTCTGAAGTTCTAGATTTGTTCTAGGTAATACCAGCTCTTCGGAGCTACACAACTCTAAGCGGCCAAGCCGTAAGCAACGTTGCCCACAGTGGCAAGCAAAGGAACGAAACATGTCAACGAACGAACGTGAAAGCGCCGATGGGCTGCTGGAGAAATTGATCGCCGTTAATCGTGTTGCCAAGACCGTCAAGGGCGGACGTCAGATGACGTTCACCGCATTGACCGTGGTCGGTGACGGTGATGGCAAAGTCGGTTTCGGTTACGGCAAGGCAAAGGAAGTCCCGGTTGCAATCCAGAAAGCGATGGAACGTGCGCGTCGCAACATGGCGCCGGTTCAGTTGAATCAGGGCACCTTGTGGTACGCGATCAAGGCCAACCACGGCGCGGCGCGCGTTTACATGCAGCCGGCGTCCGAAGGTACCGGCGTGATTGCCGGCGGTGCAATGCGCGCTGTGCTCGAAGTGGTTGGGGTAAAGAACGTGTTGGCGAAAGCCGTCGGTTCGCGTAACCCGATCAATCTGGTACGTGCAACCATCAAGGGCCTGAAGGCGATGAATTCGCCGCAGAGCATCGCCGCCAAGCGTGGCAAAACCGTGCAAGAGGTGATGGGTCATGGCTAAGACCAAGAAATCCGAACATAAAACCGTGCGTGTGCGTCTGATAAAGAGCACCAACAGCTGCCAGGAGCGTCATCGCTTGAGCGTCAAGGCATTGGGTTTGCGCAAGCTGAACTCGGTGTCGGAACTCAAAGACAGTCCGTCCGTGCGCGGTTTGATCAACCAGGTCAGTTACCTGGTGCGTGTGGAAGAAAGCGCTTAAGCGCTGCTCGCAACGAATTCTGGAGTAATACATCATGCGTCTCAATACGCTCAAACCCGCTGTCGGTGCACGTAAAGTCCGTACCCGCGTCGGTCGTGGTATCGGCTCCGGCCTTGGCAAAACTGCCGGTCGTGGTCACAAAGGTCAGTTCGCTCGCTCGGGCAAGGGCAAGGTCAAGGCTGGTTTCGAAGGCGGCCAGATGCCGTTGCAACGTCGTTTGCCGAAAGTCGGCTTCCGCTCCAAGACCAAGCACGATGTGTGCGAGGTCTTGTTGTACCGGCTTGAAGCGCTAGACATCACCGTTATCGATTTCGCATCCCTGAAAGCGGCTGGCCTGATCGATAACCGCGCCGAAAGCGCCAAGATCGTCAAGAAGGGCGAGATTACTCGCGCGCT
>JANXUW010000387.1 GCA_025351985.1 Pseudolysobacter sp. | reverse complement strand
GGAAAATTATCGCGCCGAATTTTCGACACTGCTGCAGCGCGCGATTGATCTGGCCGGCGGTCACGCGCAACACGTCATCGTCGTCTCGATTCCCGACTGGGGCGTGACGGCGTTCGGCCAAAAAAGCGGGCGCGATACACGACAGATTGCACGCGAGCTTGACTCCTACAACGCGATCAATCGCAACGTTTCCACAAAGCTACAAGTGCGCTATGTGGACATCGCCGAGGTCGCGCGTGCGGGCGGCGCACGAAGCGAGATGCTGACCGAGGATGGTCTGCATCCGTCCGCCGCGATGTATGCACAATGGGCCGCGCTGGTCTTGCCTGAGGCCCGAGCCGCGCTGTCATCGCACTGACAAGCAACCGACATCTGGCGGTGATGCGCGGGCGCTAGGCTACACCCGGATTCCCGCGAGGCCGCTGCCATGTCGCGTTTGCGCTTTCGCAGTATTTTCATTTCCGATATTCATCTGGGTACGGTCGATTGCAAATCGGCTTACCTGCTGGATTTCCTGCGCCATACCGAGGCGCACCAGCTGTATCTGGTCGGCGACATCATCGATCTCGAAGCGCTGGAAAAACGTCCGTACTGGCCGCTCGAACACGGCGCGGTGCTAGCCGAATTTCTCGCGATTGCCGCGCGCGGCACCCAGGTCACCTACATCCCCGGCAATCACGATGCGCCAATGCGCGGTCTGTGCGGCCAGAAAATCGGCGCGATCGATGTGCGCCTGAATGCAATCCATCACACTGCGGACGGGCGACGCTTTCGCGTTTGTCATGGCGACGAATTCGATCAGTCCGGTATCGGCAAGCCGTGGCTGATCCACCTCGGCGAAGATGCGTATCGCTTGTTGTGCTGGATCAATCGCCGTGTCAACGCGTGGCGCAAATCCTTCAAGTTGCCATACCTGCCGCTATCGATCATCACCAAGTCGCGCATCGGCCGCGCGCTGAATTACATCCGCCAGTACGAACAACTCGCCGCGGATGCCGCGCGCGACGCCGGGGTCGATGGGCTGATCTGCGGCCATATCCATTTCGGCAGCATGCGCGAAGTCGACGGCGTGTTGTACCTCAACGACGGCGACTGGGTGGAACACTGCACCGCTCTGGTCGAGCATTTCGACGGCACGCTGGAGCTGATCCACTGGAGCGAACGCCGCGGCAGTCTCGCGCGCACGAGTCGCTCGGAACTGGTGCCGTTGCCAGCCGCGGCGATGGCTTTGGCCGGACTGGATCTGGGCGCGTTGATCAGCCCATATAGCGAATTGCCTGCAATTACGCACGTCAGCGAAACAGCCGCCGCCTGAGTCTTTCATCGAACCTTCGATAAAAATCCTTGATTGCGGCATCGGCATGATAAAAACTCAATCGAGTTTGCTGCCAACAACTTGCAAAGGCGATTCAGGAGTCCTGAATCGCGGCAAGAATCCGTCCCGCAAACTCGGAAAACATGTTCCGAATGCTGGTGGCGGGAGACAGTGAGCGATGCTCACTCGCCCCCGTAGGAGTCAACTCCAACGCCGCCGCGCTATAAAGTTGGCGCTCGACCAATCGCTCGCAAAGAATTTGATAACGCTTCGCATACGAGGCGTTATGGAACTCCCCGAATACGGAAAAATGAGGCTCGTCGCAACGAACCGGCCGCATCGATGCTTCACATTCTTCGAGCAACATCAACCAAGCCAAAAATGGCGGGCGTGGATCTGATCGAAATATCGGATTCAAAACCGACGGTGAAGATTCACGGATTTGAGTTCGACTCCGCGCCACTCCACCATAAGCACCGTGATGATGCGCAACCCAAAGATCTGCTGCGGATCCGATTACTTCTTCGCTGCGATTATTGAAATTGTTTCCGAATGATCCGACCTGCGACTTGAATTCGAACACGCCAAGCAATCGCTTGTCATGAACCACCAATACATCCCAGTTTTTAGTCGCGCGGAAGAAACCTGGAAGAATCACCTGTGATTTGCGCACATGGACGGCACTAGCAGCCAGCCCGCAGTGCGCCACCACCGCACAAACGATTTCTACGAAACCATCCATGTTCTTTCTACCAAGCACGGCGTCACGAGTGCCCCCTTGAGTTGCATTTACCACGCCGCTATTTCTGGATTTCCAGAAGGTTTCAACTGCAGCTCTGGCGAGATCATCGAACGATGATGGAAGCAGATTGATTGTCACTGGTACATTCCCTTGCCTACACGTGCGGCGCTTGCAATCTCGCGAGCACATTGTGCTTCTGTTGTGCTTAATCCGTACAGATCGAATACCGTCGCGTCAATTTCTGACTGATTTTTTGTGCCATGCGCAGCAATCAAGCGGCAGCGCATAAGCTCATCGATATTTCGCCAGTATGGCAATCGGATCCTGCGCAAATATTGCGCTTGAAAGCGGAGAAAGCCGCCAGACATACGCGTGCAATAGGTCGCCACAGTCATCAACGTAAGTGATGAGCTGAGCACAGCCTGCAAAGCCCGCAGATCCCATTCACTCGATGTGATGAAATAAAGATTATGGTGCGGGTAATAGTGTCCCTCATCGATGACAAAAACCCCCTCGCCTTTGATATCAGGCACCAGCAGCTTGGGTGTTTGCAGCAGGCCGGGCTGAATGCGATCGATAGTCCGGTACCACCCATCAGGATTGCGTCGCGCCACATTGCGCCCGGCGACAATATCCCGATGCACTTGCAGGTAGCGCATGAATCGGGGAAATGCCTCAAGCGGAACGAGTTGCCCCGCCTCGTCGAAAGGATTCAGCACGGCCTTGCCACCCCAGCGAATTTCCCCCGCCACAAGGTCGCGCGCCATCACCAGCGGCAGCTTGCGTTCGGGCTCTACGGGAAGTGCATCCATGTCATTAATGTAGACATGGTCACAGCCCGTCGCCACACCAATGCCGACCTTGCAGGCGGCTTGCTCAAGGGTGGGAAAGTCGCGCTCGATGCGACGCAGCAGTACAAGTCGTGGAATATCGTCCAGCAGTAATGGCGCCGCGCTGGCGGTATCCAGCCGGATTTCTTCTACCATTCCGGATACGTCAGTATTACCCAGCAAGGCATCCACTAGGAGCGGCAAAGAATGGGTGGCAGTTGCGCGCGCGCCGACAGCACGCGTAGGTTGTACAGCGGCATGTTGGGAAGTCAAACGCTGGAATACGGTGATGGCCGGATAGGCAATTACCTCAGAATGGAAGGCATCGACTCCTTCCATGTCCATAAAATATTTCAGCCAGTAACCGTTCGAGATTTTTTCGCGAAGCGGCCCGCCATAGCGATTCTTCAGCCATCGGTTGGCGCAGATGTAACCAAGCACACCATCGTTTTTAAGCAGATCCAGCGCACGCTCGAAAAACGGCACGTAAAGATCGGCGCGGTCATACAGGGTCTGGAAGCGACGTCGATACTCGTGCAATAGAGCGCTTGGAATTCGCTCCTGACGGACATACGGTGGATTGCCGACCACAAAATCGAATTGCCCATCCAACCGTGTCAGAAGGAAGTCATCGCAGATCAGCCATGAGGCGCACAGGACATCAGCATCATGTGCGGATAGCCCCCAATCCGTGAGATCTTCGAACAGCCGCTGCCGAGCCAGATCGAATGTCTCTCGATGAAGCTCCACGGCCCGGATAGCGTTGCGCAGATGGACCACAGCAGTGGCTGGCGAACCACCATCACGCACAAACGCTGCCCACAGGCGCGGTACGGCACGCAGCAGAAAATCGCCCGCACCAAACGAAGGTTCCAGCAGACGCATCTGATGCAGTGGTCGGTCCGACCGATATTCGGACAGATCCAAAATCGCCTCGACCACTTTTGATCGAGTAAACACCGCGCCGCGTCCTGTTTCGCAATGCGCTGCCATGTGCGAGATAGCAGCCTCGATTTCAGGCGCTCTTGCGGAATGGTCAAACATATCGAGCATGAGATTCATGCCGCAATGGTGCTGGGGAAGCCGGGGGATGTCCACTGTTCGGCTCATTGTCTGATCTGTTGCAGATCAAACCGTATCTCTAGCCCCAAGGCAGCAGAGCTTCTTGCGCTTTCAATCAAATGGCTGCGTCGGAGGCATACCGCCAACGCAGCCGATTCAGATCAACCTAGAAAATCTCCGCAACAAACACCGTCACCGTCGCCGTTGCAGTATTGCCGTGACCATCCGAAACGGTATAGGTGAACGCGTCGTAGCCCTGCGTGCCGTGCAGATGCTGGTAGCGCACGGTGCCGTTCTGGTTGATCGTGACGATCGCATCGAGCGGGCCGGTATGGGCGACGACGATCACCGACAGCGGCAGGCTGTACGGATCGGAGGCGTGCGACAACACATCGATATCGGTGACCGAACCCTTCAGCACGCGTGTCGAGAAATCACCGGCGAGCGGCGGCAGATCCGGGATCACCGTGACCGTCACCTTGGCGCTGGCGCTGCCGCCGTGACCGTCGCTGATGCTGTAGTTGAAGGTATCGCTGCCGAAGAAATTCGCCTGCGCCTGGTAACGCACGCTGCCATCGGCATTGATCACGGCGCTGCCATGCAACGGGCTCGTGACGCTGGCCACGCTGAGCGTGTTGCCATCCTGATCGGTATCGTTCGACAGCACGGTGATGTTGACCGGTGCGGTGCCGCGCGTGCTGGCGCTGTCATCGTTCGCCACCGGCGGATGATTGACCACCACCGCGGGCGTCACCGTGACCGACACCTTCGCCGTTGCCGTGCCGCCATGCCCGTCGCTGATGCTGTAGTTGAATGTATCCGCACCGGAATAATCGAGCGCCGGCGTGTAGGCGATGGTGTTGTCGGCGTTGATGCTGGCCGTGCCGTGCGCGGGCGTGGTGACTGTGGCCACGCTGAGCGCGTAGCTGTTCGGATCGCTGTCGTTGGCGAGCACGTTGATGTTCACCGCAACATTCTGCGGCGTCGTGGCGCTGTCGTCGGCGGCGACCGGCGGCGTGGTGACGACCGAGTTGGCCGCAAGATGCACGGTGGCCGTGGCGCTGAGGCCGGCGGTATCCTTGATCGTGTAGCTGAAACTGTCGCCCTGCCCGACCGGTGGCACGGTGCACGCCACGGCGCCGGTGGCCGCGTTCGGCGTGTAGGTGACGGTGCCGCCGGCATTGATCGTCGCCTTGCCGTAAGCCGCGTTGCCGACGCTCGTGACGGTCAGGGTTTGTCCCTGCGGATCGCTGTCGTTGGCGAGTACCGCAACGATCACCGGCGCGCAGCTATTGAGCGCGGCGTTGTCGTCCACCGCGACCGGCGGTTTGGGCGCATACACTTTCGGCCCGAGCGTGGTGCTGACGGTTTGCTGCTGGATCTTGTACACATCGACGGTGCGTTTGTGATCGGCCGGATTGCGCAACGCACGCTCGATCCATGCCGCCGGCATCTTCACCGGTTCCTTGACCCATTCGGTTTTGCTTTCCGTCGCCGGCACGGGCGCGGCGGGAACGATGGTTTCCTCGATGGTCAGGAACTCGACATCGACGCGACGATTCTTGCGCCGGTTGGCTTCGCTGTCGTTCGGATATTTCGGATCTTTCAAACCTTCGCCACGCGCTTCGATTTCGTCCGCGGCAATGCCGTGCTGGATCAGGTAGGCGCGTACTGCGGCGGCGCGACGTACCGAAAGTTTCTGGTTGTAGTCGGCGGTGCCGATGTTGCAGGTGTGGCCGGTGACGGTGACGCGGCTCACGCGCGAGGCGGACTTGAGCTTGGCGATCATGCCGTCGAGTTCGCGCACGGTATCGGGATGCAGCGTGGCCTGGTCGAAACCGAAATACGCATCGGTATCGAGCCGTACATCGTTGCGCATGACTTGCGGTGCGGCGGGCGGCGCCTGGGTCGGCACCTGCTTTTCGACCTGCACCATCTTGAACGGCTCGCGCGCACGGAACGCGCTTTCGTGGCCGAAATCGTAACGCACGAACAACCAGCCGCGATCATCAGACTTGTCGGTCTCGAACGAGCCCGATTTTTTCAAGTGCTCGCCGAGCAACGAAAAACTGAAACCCGTATCGGCGATATATTTGTCCGCGCCGAGCGACAGCGTCGCCTGATCGGCGCCGATGTGACCCTTCTCGTAATCGAGTCCACCGTGCAGACGCAGTGAGCCTTCATCGAAATATTTGCCGCCGCGCAAACCCACGCCGTAGTTGTACGGACGTTCGAAATAATCGATCAGCGTGGTGATGGTTTGCGTCTGCGTGTAGTTGCCAGTGCCGTCGCTGCCGGACAGATTATTGACTACCGAACTCGTGCTGCTGTTGACGAAACGCTGGCCGGTCAGCGCGCCCATGACGTAGCCGGTCGCGGTGGACGACAACGCCGCGCTCAATAGCTGCGCGCCGGTGATCGTTG
>JANXUW010000541.1 GCA_025351985.1 Pseudolysobacter sp. | reverse complement strand
GTGACGATGTAATCCGCGGTCTGATCGGGGCGCGCGAAGTTCATCGCGAGCTGGGCAAAATGCAGCGTCGCGCCGCCCTGCAGGAACAAGACTTTGTAATTCGACGGCACGTCGAGAAGATCGCGCAGATCTTTTTCCGCTTCAGCCGCGAGCGCTTCGAAATCCTTGCCGCGATGACTGATTTCCATCACCGACGCGCGCGCCTTGCCCCACTCCAGCATTTCGGATTGCGCTTGCAACAGAACCGACTCTGGCAACGCGGCGGGACCAGCACTGAAATTAAAGGCACGACTCACGAGGCAACTCCATAGGCTGAGAATTTTTGTGGTGCCGCACTGCAACAATAAATCCGCGGCTTGTCAAGCATCGCACCGGTGCCCTGCGCACGATTGATTTGCCACGTCTTGCACAACGTGTGTAATCGAGCCACGCTCACGACGGTCTACAAGCGCAATCACTCACTTGAACCTCACGAGATCGCCATGCTTATCAAACGTCCAGACGATATCGCTACTGCGGAAATTACCGACGAATCGATTTATCTCGGTCGGCGCCGCCTGTTGCGCACGCTCGGGCTGGCTGGATCGGCGCTGCTGGTCGGCTGCAGCCAGAACCCGGGCGATGTCGATGCAAAGGTCGGCACACAAGCGGATACCGATGCTTCGCTGACACTCGCCCTCGCGCGCAAGACCGACTACGCCAACGGCGAAGCTCAGACCAGCTTCAAGGACGCGACGCACTACAACAATTATTACGAGTTCGGCACCGACAAGAGTGATCCGGCGCAAAACTCGAGCAAGTTCCAGCCGAAGCCGTGGTCGGTCGAAATCGCCGGCCATGCCGAAGTCACCGGCAATTTCACGCTCGAAGACATTCTCAAGGGTCAGAGCATCGAGGAGCGTGTCTATCGCATGCGTTGCGTCGAGGGCTGGTCGATGGTGATTCCTTGGGCCGGGTTTTCGCTGGCCGATTTACTCACGCGTTTCAAGCCGACCGCCCAGGCAAAATATGTCGCCTTCACCACCGTCAATCGGCCCGCGCAAATGCCCGGCTTGAGTTATGCCGCGCTCGATTGGCCATATCGCGAGGGCTTGCGCATCGACGAGGCGATGAATCCGCTCGCGCTGCTCGCCACCGGCATGTACGGGCGCGAATTGCCGAACCAGAACGGCGCACCGTTGCGCCTGGTACTGCCGTGGAAATATGGCTTCAAGGGCATCAAGTCGATCGTCAAGATCGAGTTTGTGGAACGCCAGCCGCGCACCTCGTGGAACGACGCGGCGGCGAACGAATACGGTTTTTATTCCAACGTCAATCCCGAGGTCGATCATCCGCGCTGGAGTCAGAAAACCGAACGTCGCATCGGCGCCGGCGGCGGCCTGTTCGCACCGCGCATCGAAACCAAGCCGTTCAACGGCTATGCCGAACAGGTCGCCAGCCTGTATGCCGGCATGGATCTGCGCCAGAATTTCTGATGATGTGGAAACCTCGCGATCGCGCCGCCGCGCTCAAGCCGCTGGTTTTTCTCGCGTGCTTGGCACCGTTCGCATGGCTGTTATGGCGGCTGCTGAACAATGACCTCGGCGCCGATCCGGTCGCCGAACTCGAACACCGCAGCGGCGATTGGGCGCTGCGCTTTCTGCTCATTACTTTGGCGATGACACCGCTGCGGCGTATCACCGGCTGGGTGCAATGGATCCGCTTTCGGCGCATGCTCGGCCTGTTCGTGTTTTTTTATGCGAGTCTGCATCTGGCCGTCTATCTGAGCCTTGACCTGCAGGGACTGTGGACGCAGATTTTCGCCGAGATCATCAAGCGTCCGTACATCACCGTCGGCTTCAGCGCGTGGCTGTTGTTGCTGCCACTGACGATCACTTCGACCAAAGGTATGATGCGCCGCCTGGGGCGCAACTGGGGCCGCCTGCACAAGCTGATATATCTGATCGGCGTGCTCGCGGTGCTGCACTTTTACTGGCTCGTGAAAAAAGATGTACGCGAGCCGCTGATTTATGCCGGCGTGCTAGCGGTTTTATTCGCGTTGCGATTGCCGTGGAAACGCTGGCTGGTCGCGGCAAGACCCGCCGCGCCGCCTAGAACTTGATCAGCAATGCGGCAGCGATGGCGATACCGATCAACGCCGCCGCGCCGATCAGCCACCAGATTTCACCACGCGGGGCGGGTTTGGCTGGCGCTGGCGCGGTTTCGGGAATCACCGGCAAACGCCACGATTGCGTGAGCTGATCGGCTTGTGATTCCGGTTCGGCGCCCGAGAGCAGACGCTGCGGTAAACCCGGCGCTTCAATGACAAACCGGTTGCGCTCGAACGCAATCTGATCGCCCGAATGCAATACCGCGTCGCGCACCACGACACCGTTGACCCGCGTGGTTTGCGTCGAACCCAGGTCGCGCAACTGGATCACGTCGCCGACGCATTCGATAGCCGCGTGTTCGCGCGGCATTTGCGGCTCGTCCAGACGCAGCTCGCAATGCGCTCCGCTGCCGATAGTCAAGCGACCGCGCAATGCCACGATGCGACCGAAATGACTGCCGGATATTCCTCGCAACGCCACGCGCGACGGTGTGCAACGCGGTGTATCCGCGCCTGGCTTGTCGCCGGCCGATGCGCGCTTTTCCGGCGGCTTGATCTCGGTCAGTTTGGTACGGATATCGCTATCGCGATCCGGCTTGAGCAAAATCTGCAGGGTATCGATGCTGAGCACATCACCGAGACGCAGCAGCGCCTTTTCCCGCACCGGTCGCGCATTCACATGCACGCGTGCCGGCGGCGTGACATTGAGCACGATGCCGCGCGCGTCGACAAAAATATACGCATGCAACGGCTGTACGCCATCGCCGGCCAGCACGATGGTGTTTTCCGCATTGGCGCCCAGGCTGATGATGCCGGCATCGGTCACCACATCCTGTTGCTCGGCATTGGGAAATGTCAGTCGCATCAAAATCCGTTTGCTTGAATCGTTTGGTTTTTTTCTGCGCGGCAATGTAGCACAGACCCCATGCCGGCAAGACAAAACCGGAGCGCCGGATGCCTTGATTGGCAGATTCGGGCATCATACATGTACTTGAATCAACCGAGTTCCAACGCATGCCAAGCATCGATATTCGTCGCCCGCATTCCAAGTCGATCAAGGATGCAAAAGCGGCCGTCAATCACACCGCTGCGGCGATGACCAAAAAACTGGACGTCAAAACCGAGTGGCAGGCCAATACCCTGCATTTCACGCGTTCCGGGGTGAACGGCACGATCGCCATCAGCAAAGGCGAGATCCATGTCCACGCCGAACTGGGCTTTCTGTTCGGCGCGCTGAAACCGATGATCGAGGGCGAAATCAATCGTCGGCTCGATGAGGATTTCGGCAAGTCGCTGTAGTTTTACCGCGCAGTAAAGTCCGCCGAAAAATCGACGGAAAGTTTTGCATAGTGTGATTGTTCTAACGGCTATGGTTACAGTCGCTATTCCCCGCACCGGCATTACGCTGGCCGCATCAGAATAAACAACACGGAGAATTCCATGAGCAAGCCCAAGCTGAAATCGAAAACCACCGCCAAGGTCGAAAAATCGAAAGAGTCGCTAGGCAAGTCGATCATGGAATCCGCCCAGCAGATCTGGTTGGCCGGCCTTGGTGCATTTTCCAAGGCGCAGGAAGAAGGCAACAAGCTGTTCGAGAACCTGGTCAAGGAAGGCACGGCGCTGGAACAGAAAACGCGCCACTTCACCAGCGGCAAGGTCGAGGAAATGCGCGGCGCGGTCGAGACTGGCGTTAGTCAGGTGAAAGAACGCACGCAGGAAACCTGGGACAAGCTGGAAAAGGTGTTCGAGGATCGTGTATCGCGCTCGCTCGGCAGTCTCGGTGTGCCGAGTCGAAAGGAACTGCAAACGCTGATCGACCGGGTTGACGCGCTGAGCAAGCAGATCAACAAGACGCCAGCGAAAGCCGCTCCCGCTGCCGCCGAAAAACCGGTAGCGAAGGCTGCCGCCAAGCCCGCCGCCAGCAAGACGCCGCGCAAATCGCGTGACGATCTCGCCGATCTCGCCAAGGATCTCGAAGATGCGCAGCTCGCCGCGAAAAAGACCGCAAAGCCGGCGAGCGCAAGTCCGCGCAAGACGGCCAAACCTGCGCCCAAGAAATAAGTCGGATATGGCTTCGCCATAGTCGCGCTGAACGCAAGCGTTGCGATATGCAACGCTTGCGTCGCCCGCCTAGTCCACAATATCCGAAAGCGGAAGATTGAACGGTCGGCTAGTCTTGCTTTGCATGCTTTCCAGCACTACCGAGGATTTCCGTCGCGCCGCCCAGCATTTTCGTTGCTGTAATTACCTCAGCCTGCCGATCTCAGCGGATATCTGATCACTGAGAATAGGCCAACCCGCCGACCGAGCACTTCCTTGCTCATTCATCACATGCAGCCGCCGCTCCGGCTTCGCGCAACTCTAGCTGCGCCTGGGTATGCGGATTATAGAGGCCGATGTGGCTTAGATATTCACGCGCAACCTTGTCACCGAAAGTTTCGTCGTGTTTGTAACTGCCGGACAATCCCGTGTGCTTGCACCGCAGAAGATTGTGGCCGCGCCGCAAAATTTCAGTTTTGACATCAGTGCTGCTATTCGCATCGAACATCAAGGGTTTCCCTAATTTCAACGAACCATCGATATTGAAGAGGTCGATTGGCAATCCTTTACTGCTCGGTTCACCAGTCGAAGTGGGCACGGCAACTGTCGGAAGGCTGGCCGCAAGCTCGTTCCCTGAGATCGGGGTTGTCGTAGGCGATCTGGAACTTTTCTTCAAAGGCATTTTGATTGTGCCATTTCGTTGCATGTCGAGTACATGCGGATCCGATGCAATAACATGCATGACCATGACGGGAAATTGATCGATCAGATGCACGATAAGT
The DNA here is from genome assembly GCA_025351985.1 of Pseudolysobacter sp. Lineage (GTDB taxonomy): Bacteria > Pseudomonadota > Gammaproteobacteria > Xanthomonadales > Rhodanobacteraceae > Pseudolysobacter. Next base: position 1,412 of record JANXUW010000541.1, on the reverse strand, counting down.
TGCGCGGAACTTGCGACGCGGGGTTCTGCACTGAATGGAACGGTGCCTCGAAACAACACCGCAACATGGAAAACGATTGCCACGATCCACGCAAAGATTCGTATCGCACTGAAGTCGTGGAGTGTGCCTCTGGTCTTCACGGCCCTTTGCTCGAATATTAAGCTGCGAAAACTTGGAGAGATGAAACAAGCTTTAGCAACTCAGGCGTTGATGAACACCGAAGCCGGATGTGGTCAGCCAGCAACCGCGCGTCTTTCAGAGTTGAAAGATCAAAGGGTATTCCACCTACATCATGTGGGCGATGACGACAGTTCGTCATTCCATTTCGGAGACGCATCACGCGCCGATCTGCAAGTTAAAAGACACTTCGCCACTGTCACCGACTAGAACCAGTGTCTGGCCCACATTCCTGTGGGATGGCGTCCAGATCGACCCGTACCGGGCCGAGCGGGGCATCGTAAGGGATATGGAGTTCGCCATTCTCGTCTGTCGCGTACTCAATATCTCCACTAGCCGCATGCACGATCACCGTGTGACGCTTGCCTTTATCAAACCCCATTGCCAGCCCATGGGCTGCCGGCATGAATACCCTTGCGAGCATTCCCTGACTTGCGATAACTCGCTGGTACGCCGGGATGCTATTCATGAGCTCGGCATAAGAAAGCCTCGTCGCTTTCGGCGGTCGCCCACTAATGCTGATCGCCAGTGCGATTGGGATCGAGGTATTTACATGGAGTACCGCATCATGCTCTGCCCACGCACTATTGACGGGTATTTCGAAACACAGGCGATCATCTATGAGAAGCGGTACATGTTCTGCACCGTCGCGAATTTCAAATTCCAATCCACGTGGCAGAACATCGCTCTTGTTACCTGCAGACGCGCAAAAAATGATTTTTAGCGCGTTTTCGACATCTGCCGATTTCGCAGGACTCAGGCGTTTATAGTATTTCTGGTACGGCGTGTCTTTTCCGCCGTCTTCCGCACTCGCCGAAGCGAAAAACGTCAGTGCGAGAAAAGGAATGCTTAGGGGAATGGCAAAAAAAAATTTGCCGCAGATAATTCGCGTCGATGGCTTCATCATGACTGCTATCAATTGAAGAAACTTCCGTGTCAGCACCTTCAAGGCCGCCGCCGTCGCATATCCAGACACTGGTCCCGGATCGAGGGCGCAGCGTAATGTCGAATTTCTACTTCGTCAACTATGAGTGTTAGTGCATCGCACAGCCTGCAATTTTCTTCAGTTTTCCTGATTAGCGCTGAACCTCAGTGAAGAAAATTGCTGGCCAATCGCAAAGACGATTCTGGACAGGGCGCGCAGAGCATGATCGCGCGCGCCAGTCGGGGCACCATCTCGCGCAATCGAAAACGTCGGTTGAAACGGTACGCGGCTTCGGCCAGATAGCGCCGTG